>JAKFXK010000023.1 GCA_021731445.1 Nevskiaceae bacterium
CGTGAGCCTAGGTGCGCCTTGTGACGCTCCGGCGACGGTTTGGTTACAGACCTTTCATCTGGCCAGCGGGGGCGGTTCTGGCAGGCAGAAGGGCACGGGACTAAAATCCGCGTCCCTCTCGGTAGGCCAATCCTTCGTTGGACGTATCCCACCCCGCTGTTCAGGTCGTCGTTTCGCCTGATCCGCTGTCGCACCAGTTCCACATCCGGCTGACGCTGGATGCCCCCAAGGACTGCGTCTTCCACCTGCCCAACTGGATTCGGGGCAGTTATCTGGTGCGTGATTTCGCCAAGCATGTGTCGGGCCTTACCGCCGAGCGCGATGGCAGCCCACTCGCCCTGGAGCGGCTCGACAAATCCAGCTTCCGCGTTGCGGCCGCTGCGGGACCCGTGACTCTCGGCTATAGCGTCCACGCTTACGACGAGTCGGTGCGCAAGGCCTTTCTCGATACCCGGCGCGGGTTCTTCAATGCCAGCTCACTGGTCTATTGCCCACGGGGTTTCGAGCGCGCGGGCTTTGCCCTGCACATCGAAAAACCGGCGCTGGAAGCGGTGCGCAGCTGGCGTCTGGCAACGGCCCTCAGGGCCATCGACGCCGACGCCGCAGGCTTTGGCCAATACCACGCCCCCGACTACGAAACATTGATCGACTCGCCGGTGGAGATGGCCGCTTTCCAGCGCATCGACTTTGTGGCCGATGGCGTGCCGCACAGCCTCACGCTCTCCGGCCGCTGTGACCCCGACCATGCGCGGCTCGCCAGCGATCTGGAGAAAATCTGCACCGTGCAGCGCGAGTTCTTTGGCCATCAGCCGGCCATGCCGCGCTACTGGTTTCTGACCAACGTCACCGCCGGCGGCTATGGCGGACTGGAACACCGCGAGTCCACCGCGCTCACCTGTGCACGGCAGGATCTGCCGCGCCCCGGCGAGACCGGCATGCGCAAGGAATACCTCACCTTCCTGGGGCTGGTCAGCCACGAGTATTTCCACCTCTGGAACGTCAAGCGCATCACCCCCCGCGCCTTCGCCGAGAGTGATTTGCAGGCCGCCGCCTACTCGCGCGACCTCTGGCACTACGAGGGCGTGACCAGCTATTACGATGATTTGTTTCTGCTGCGCGCCGGCCTGATCGACGCCGAGAACTATCTCGACCTCGTCGCCGAGGGTGCGACGCGGCTCGAACGCACTCCCGCAAGGCTCGCGCACACGCTCGCCGATGCGAGCTTCGAGACTTGGATCAAGTACTACCAGCCGGACGAAAACAGTCCCAACGCCAGCACCAACTATTACGTCAAGGGTGCGCTTGCCGCGCTCTGCCTTGATCTGATGCTGCGCCGTGACAGCAGCACCTCGCTCGACGAAGTGATGCGCACACTCTGGCAGCGTTACGGTGCCAGCGACCTGCCTGCACCCGAAGCCGCATTGGAGATGACCGCCACCGAGCTGTCAGGTCTCGATCTCAAATCCCACTTCGATGCCCTGCTGCGCAGCACTGCCGAACTGCCGCTGGCGGAGACGCTGGCGGGCTTCGGCGTGCTGGCCGTGCGCCGCGCTGCGGGCAGCGACAGCGACAACGGCGGTCGCAACGCCGGTACGCCGATGCGCTGCACACTGGGCTGCAAGTTGAAGCCCGATGGTAGCGTCGCCCATGTTTTCACCGGCTCGCCCGCACAGCAGGCAGGCCTGGCGGGCGGCGATGTGCTGGTCGCCCTCGATGGCTTCAGCATCTCATCCACCACCTTCACGCGCCGACTCAATGGCCTCAAGCCGGCCGTCGCGGTGGAGCTGTTCTGGTTCCGCAGCGATGAACTGATGCGCGCGATGGTCACGCCCCAGGCCCCCGCCGCCGATACCTGGACGCTGACGCTGATGGATCAGCTCGGCCCCGACGTTGCCGCCCGCCGCAAGGCCTGGCTGGGAGTTTGAACATGCATCGCCCCATGCCGCAGCACCCGCATCAACAGGTGCAGTTCCAGGCCGATGACGCACACGCCAAACCACAGGCCGCACCGCCCGGCGCGACGATAGCCGAGTCCGAGGTGGCCAGCCTTGCCGCGCTGTTCGACGCCCGTGTCTTCAGAACGCCGCAGGCGATTGCCTGTCGCTGGTTCGAGCGCAGCAGCCAGCAGTGGAAAAGCCTGAGCTGGGCGGCGCTCGATGCACGCGCACAGGCCATCAGCAATGCACTGGCGGCGTTGCAATTGCCGCCGGGCGAACGCGTCGCGTTGATGCTCGACAACGGCCCGGACTGGGTCGCCGCCGAGCAGGCGATCTATCGGCTGGGCCTGGTCAGTGTCGGCATCTTTCTCGCTGACACCCCCGGCAATGCCGCGCATGTGCTGTGCAATTCGGGTGCCGCCGTCGCTTTCATCCGCGATGCAGTGCTGTGGTCGGCCATCGCTGCCGAAAAGCCCTTGCCGGATTTGCAACGCGTGGTGCTGATGGACGGTCCCGCCCAGGCCGATGACGATGTGCGTGTGCAATCACAGGCTGCATTTCTCGCCGGTTCAAATGGCAGTGCCCAGCGCAGCGTGGCCCAGCCCCGCGCGCTGGCCAGCCTCGTCTACACCAGCGGCACCACGGGTGCGGCCAAGGGCGCGATGCTGACCCATGCGGCGCTACTCGCCAATGTGTTTGCTTGCGAGCGTGCGTTCAACACCGGCGGCGAGGTGGTGAAGCTCTCGCTGCTGCCGCTGTCGCATTCCTTCGAGCGCGTCGCCGGCTGGCATCACGCGGTGCTGGTCGGTGCCGAGACCGCGTTTTCGCGCGGGGCCGAGCACCTCGCCGATGACCTGCTGCAGATCCGTCCCACCGCCATGCTTGCCGTGCCGCGTGTCTACGAGCGGCTCTACGCCAGGCTCTCGCAGGCGGTGCTCGATGGCCCGCTGCATCAGCGTGCCTTGTTCCATCTCGCCCTGAGCGACAGCACGCGGCGCTTCTCGCAGCGGCTCACGGCCAGGCTGGTGAGCGCCGTGCAGCAACGCTTCGGCGGCCGACTGCGCATGGCGATCAGCGGCGGCGCACCGCTGTCACCGGAGATCGCCAAGGCCTTCAACGCACTCGGTGTACCGCTGGTGCAGGGCTATGGCCTGACCGAGGCCGGGCCGGTGGTGAGCGTCAATCTGGTGGACGGCAGCGGTGATCCCGAATCCGCAGGCCAGCTGCTCGACAACGTCGAGACCCGCATCGGCCCCGATGGCGAACTGCTGGTGCGCAGCCCCTCGCTGATGCAAGGCTACTGGCGCGACGCCGAGGCCACCGCCAGGGTGCTTGACGAAAGCGGCTGGCTGCACACAGGTGACAAGGCTTCGCGGCTCTGCGGCAGCGCATTGGTGCTGACGGGTCGTTTGAAAGATGTGCTGGTGATGAGCACTGGCGTGAAGGCCTGCCCGGCGGAGATCGAATCACGCCTCACCGCCGAGCCGCTGTTCGAGCAGGCCCTGGTGCTGGGCGAATCGCGGCCCTATCTGGTGGCGCTGCTAGTCGCCGATGCAGCACAGCTCGATGCGCTGAAGCGCACGATTTCTTGCAGCACCGATGGCGCGGACGAGCAACAACTCGAGCACGCGCTGCTGCAACGCTGTCGTGCCCGGCTCAGCGATCTGCCGCACAGCCACCAGCTGGTGCGCGTCGTGCTGGTGCCGGCCTTCACGCTT
This sequence comes from Nevskiaceae bacterium, assembly GCA_021731445.1. Classification (GTDB taxonomy): domain Bacteria; phylum Pseudomonadota; class Gammaproteobacteria; order Nevskiales; family Nevskiaceae; genus Stagnimonas. The sequence continues at coordinate 3,656 of JAKFXK010000023.1, forward strand.
GCCAATGGTCTGATCACCACCACGCTCAAGCCGCGCCGTGCCGTGATTGCCAAGGCGCATGCGGTGCTGATCGAATCGCTCTACGAAGGCCATTGCCACACGTACAAAAGCGATTGTGCTAGCAATGCTGAAACGCGCGGCTAACCGTTTTGTAGCGTGCGCTCTGTAAATAACCAGTGCGCTGCCATTACCGCTAGTGCTGCACCCAGGCACTGCGCCAGCACGAAGCCCGCAACGCCTGCGGGATGGATTCCGGCAAGGGTGTCTGTGAGCGCACGCGCCACCGTCACGGCGGGGTTGGCGAACGAGGTCGATGCCGTGAACCAGTATGCTGCTGTGATGTAGGCCGCAACCAGCACTGCCACTTGCGGTGCAGCCTGACGCAGACCGCCCAGGATCGTCAGCACCAGGCCAAACGTCGCCACGCCCTCCGCCAGCCATTGCGCACCACCGCTGCGCACCTGTGCCGAGGTTTGCAGGATCGGCAGCGCGAACATCGCATGGCTGATCCACACGCCTGCAATCCCGCCACTGATCTGTGCCGCCGCATATAGAGGCAGCGTGCGCCAGGGCCGCTCACCGCGTGCGCAGAACACGGCGGTGACGGCAGGGTTGAAGTGCGCGCCGCTGATCGGCCCCAACAGCGTGATGAGCACATACAGTCCGCAGCCGGTGGCAAGACTGTTGGCGATCAGTGCGACGGCGGCGTTACCACCTGCCAGCCGCTCGCCCATGATGCCACTGCCCACCACCACCGCGAGCAGCAGCAGGGTGCCGAGAAACTCGGCGAACACAGCGCGCTTCATGCCAGCCGTTTGCTCATGCAGGCGGCGGTGCTGGGACAGAGATTGCTGAACTCCGCCAACAGCTTCAGCCCAGCAGGGGCGGATTCGCGCGGTACGCGCAGATAGCCGGCGCGGGCGAAGAACGGCTCTGCCGTGGTGGTCAAGAGGTAGATCGTCTCCGCACCCTGCTCACTTGCCAGCGTTTCGGCGGCTTGCAGCAGGCGATGCCCCAGCCCTTGCCCTTGTGCGCGTTCGGCGACAGCCATCGAGCGCAGCAGGCGGGCCTTGCCGCCACCTTCGAGTCCCACCACGCCGATCAGCCCATCGCTTTCGGCGAGCTGGAAGCCCGCCATGAGATCGTCGCTGAGATCAGCCACCGGCAGTAGGCTGGTTTCCAGCAGGGTTTTGATTTCCGGCAGGTCGGCGGCGGTGGCGAGGCGGATCAGCAGTGTGGGCTTGTGGCGGGTGCGGCTCATGCGGGAGCATCGGCGTTCAGACAGGTGGACAGCATGTCAGGTCTGGCTGCCGATGTGCTGCGCCTGTTCGGCCAGTTTCAGCCGGTCGAGTTTCTCGAAGGGCAGCGCGGCGAACAGTTCGATGCGGCGCTTCAGGGTGAGATAGGCGTTCTTGAAGGCCTTGCGCTGTGCCGCCTCGTCGCCGGCGGCGGGCGGGTCTTCGACGCCCCAATGCGCGGTCATCGGCTGGCCCGGCCAGTACGGGCATTGCTCGCCCGCCGCTGCGTCGCAGACGGTGAACACGAAGTCGAACTGCGGTGAGCCGGCTTGCGCAAACTCATCCCAGCTCTTGCTACGCAGGCCGTCGACCGAAAGGCCGTGGCTGCGCAGGGTTTCGAGCGCCAAGGGATGCGGCTTGGCCCTGGGCTGGCTGCCTGCAGAATACGCCTTGAACTTGCCGCCGCCGACCGCGAGGTTGTTGGCGAGCGCCTCGGCCATGATCGAACGCGCCGAGTTGCCGGTGCAGAGAAACAGGATGTTGAATGGGGTGTGGTCAGTGCGGTGCATGCGCAGTCTTAAGGATCAGAGGTGGGGCAGCAGGGGGCATCGACTGCGGCGCAGGGCAGGCCTCTGCAGCAGTGCTCGGTGAATAGGCCATCAGCTCATTCATCGCCGCATTGTCGGCGCGGTAGATGACATAGCGGCTATCGCTGCGGGCTTCGATCAGCCCGGCAATGAAAATATTAGAGCACTATGTAATGGCATTGAAATTGTGCAGTGCAGCAATCATTCATTCAGCATCCAGATTTAAAGTGGTGCCATGAACATTCCCCTGCTGCAAAAGTGGTTTCGCAAAACGCCGCCTGCCAGTTTTGATGTGGCCCTGCCGTCGGGTCTCGATGTGCAGGTCGCTTTCGTCACACCCGCCCATGCGCCGCGTTTTACCGCCGGTTACGCGCAGCTTTCCGAGCAGTCGCGGCGGATGCGGTTTTTCGGGCAGGTCAGCTCGCTCTCATCGAAGCAGCTGGAGTTTCTGACCCGGCCCGATGGCCGCAACCACATCGCCTATGCCGCCCTCAACCTCGCCAGCCCCGCTGAGCCCGGTATCGGTGTGGCACGGGCGATCCGGCTGGATGCCGACTCCAAGATCGCCGAGGTCGCGCTCACCATCCTCGATGCCTATCAGCATCGGGGCACGGGCCTGTTGCTGCATGCCGCGGTGCATCTCCATGCGGCGGCGGTGGGCATCGAGCAGTTTCTCTACGACGTGTCGCCGGACAACACCCGCTTCATCGAGCACCTGCTGGCTCTCGGTGCGGTGAAGGTGTCGCAGGATCACGACATCGTGCGGCTGCGCCTGCCCGTGTGCGCGGGGCCTGACGACGTGGCGTCGACCACCGCTGCGGCGCAGCGCTTCCGCGCCATGCTCAAGGTCGTAATCGATGCCGAAGCGGCCAAGGTTTCGGCGGCCTAGGTTTTCAGCCGCCGCGACAGCCACACGCACAGTAGCAGCGCCGGTATGCCCATCAGCGCGGTGCCGGTGAAGTACAGCGCATAGGCCGGGATCAGCCCGCTGCTCTCGGCGAGAGTCTCGACTGCCGCGCCGGAAAACCCTTTCAGCAGTTTGCCGAGCAGGGCATAGAAAGAACTCAGCAGCGCGTACTGCGTGGCCGTGTAGCCGAGGCTGGTGAGGCTCGACATGTAGGTGACCAGTGCAGTGCCGGCAAAGCCGGTGGCGAAATTGTCGATCACCATTACGGTCGAGAGCACCTCCACCCCTGGCCCCAGCACGGCGAGTGCCACGAAGGCGATGTTCGAGCCCGGCCCCAGCACCGCGCCCGCGAGCAGGGTGGCGACAAAGCCGAAGCGCAGCGCCATCAAGCCTGCTGCAGCCACCCCCGCGAAGGTGGCGGCCAAGCCAATCGAGCCGCGCACTGCGCCGACGGTTTCCTTGGCGAGACCAAGATCGGCATAGAAGGGATTCGCCATCGGCCCGAGCAGAAAGTCCGGCAGCCGGTAGAGGCTTACGGCTGCCAGCATCAACAGCGCATTGCGGCCATGCGCCTTGAAGAAAGCGATAAAGGGGCCGGCGATGGCATCGGCCAATCCGCCGAGTCGCACGACAGGTGCCGGCGGCAGGGTGGTGGCGAGCGGCTCGCGCGCCAGCAGCGTGGCGACCACGCCCACCGCCATGAGTGCGGCCATCGCCTGGTAGGAGAGGACCCAGCCCACCGCGGCAGCGAGAATCAGAATCAGCGCATCGGTGACCAAGAGCGCCGTGCGATAGCCGAGCTGGCTGGTCGAGGTGAGCAGGGCAATCTCCTCGCGGCTGTCGCCGCTCTCGATGCGCCAGGCGTCGATGACGATGTCCTGAGTGGCTGAGGCGAATGCGGTGACGAGCGCCAGCGCGCCGAAACCCCACAGGCCACCCTGCGGCTGCCAGAGCGCCATGCCGGCGAGTCCGGCAATGGCCGCGAGCTGTGAGAGCAGCATCCAGCCGCGCCGCCGGCCCAGCCAGCGGCCGACCAGCGGTGCGTCGGCCTTGTCGATGAGCGGCGCCCACAAGAACTTGAGCGAGTAGACGATGCCCACCCAGGAGAGAAAGCCGATCGCCGAGAGTGCGATGCCCTCCTCGCGCAGCCAGTAGCCGAGCGTGTTGCCGACCAGCCACAGCGGCAGGCCGCTGGAGAATCCCAACGCCAGCATCACCGCCACCTTCGGGCGGGCGAGACTGGCGACGACGGCGCGCCAGCCCTTCGCCGGAGCCCCCGAGCGGTCGACGGCCGTTCGGGGATTGGACTCAGTCGGCATAGTCGACGATCAGCGGTGCGTGGTCGGAGAAGCGATTGGTCTTGTAGACGCTGGTCGAGAGGATGCGGGGCTTAAGCTTGGGCGAAACCAGCTGGTAGTCGATGCGCCACCCGACGTTCTGGTTGTAGGCATCACCGCGATTGCTCCACCAGGTGTAGAGCTCGCCTTCGAGCTCGGCATGCAGATGCCGCGCCGCATCCACCCAGCCGGCCTTGAGCGTGGCGCTCATCCAATCGCGCTCATGCGGCAGGAAGCCGGAGTTCTTGCGGTTGCCCTTCCAGTTCTTCAGGTCTTTCTCGGTGTGGGCGATGTTCCAGTCGCCGCAGATCACCACTTCGCGGCCACTCGCGGCCAGCTGTTCCAGGTGCGCGGGGAAGAGCTTGAGGAAGCGATCCTTGCTTGCCTGCCGTTCCGGCCCTGCCGAGCCACTGGGCAGATACAGCGAGATCACCGAAAGATTGCCCCAGCGCGCTTCGAGGTAGCGACCTTCGTTGTCGAACTCCGGCGCGCCGAGACTGTCGACGAAATCATCCGGCGCCTTGCGGCTGTAGATCGCCACGCCCGCATAGCCTTTTTTCTGAGCACTGTGAAAGCGACGTGCCCAGCCTTCGGGGTGGAAGATCGCATCGGCGAGGTCATCCGGCTGCGCCTTGGTCTCCTGCAGGCAGACCACGTCGGCATCGGTGGTCTCCAGCCAGTCGAAAAAACCTTTCTTGGCGGCACTGCGCAGGCCGTTGCAGTTGAGAGTGATGATGCGCATGGGCGTAAACGATAATGGCGGTCAGGACATCTCAATTCTTACACGCCATGCTCCCTCACCAGATCGCCTTTCTCGAACTCGCCATCGAACACGAGGTACTCAAGTTCGGTGCGTTCACGCTCAAGTCTGGCCGCGTCAGCCCGTATTTTTTCAACCTTGGAAAAATCAGTTCGGGTGCTGCGATGGCGCGGCTTGCACGCGCCTATGCCGAGGCCATCACGCGCAGCAGTGTCGAGTTCGACACGCTGTTTGGTCCCGCCTACAAGGGCATTCCCTTGGCGACGGCCGTGGCCTGTGCACTCAGCGAGCAGGGGCGCGACGTGCCCTACGCCTACAACCGCAAGGAGGCCAAGGCCCATGGCGAGGGCGGCACCTTGGTCGGTGCTGCCCTGAATGGCAGGAGGGTGCTGATCGTCGACGACGTGCTCACCGCCGGCACGGCGATGCGCGAGGCGGTGGCGATGATCCGCGCGGCTGGCGGCGAACCGGTGGCGGCGATCATCGCGCTGGATCGCATGGAAAAGGGCAAGGGTGAATCGAGCGCGGTGGCGGAAATGGAGGCCGATACCGGCGTCAGGGTGCTTTCGCTGGTCTCGGTGCGCGAGATTCTCGACCACCTGTCTGCTCAGCAGGGTGCTGCTGCGTCAGTGCCGGAAACCGTGACGGCCATCGAGGAGTATCAGTCTCGATACGGCGTAATATGAGGGCGTGTTTTCGACACTGGGGACGCTCGAAATGGCGCACTTGAAATACCTGAATTCCATTTTGCTCGCGGCTCTCGTCTGGCAGTTTTCTGTGACCACGCATGCTGCCGAGAGCAGGGCGCTGTATCGCTGGGTGGACGAGAAGGGGCAGGTGCATTACGGCGACAAGGTGCCGCCGGGCGAATCCAAGCAGGGCCGTGAGTCGATCAAGAACGGCATCGTCACCAAGAAGGTGCCGCGGGAGCTCAAGGGCGCCGAACTGGAGCGCGAGCAGGCCCGACTCGCCGAAGTCAAAGTAGCAGCAGAGGCCTATCAGCAACGAGCCGCCAACGACCGCTATCTGCTGCAGTCCTTTGCCAGCGTGGCCGATCTGCAGGATGCACGCGACCAGCGTCTGAACTCTCTGGATGCGCGCATCCAGCTGGCCGAAAAGGCCGTGGTGGAAAACGAGAAAACACTGGCCGACCTGCGCGCGCGCAGCAGCGGGAAACCTCCCGACCCGGTGCTCAGAACCCAGATCGAAACCTTCGAGGGATCGCTGATCGACAACCTGCAGGCGGTGCACAAGCTCAGACAGGAGCGCACGGCGACAGAGGCCAGATACACCACCGATATCGCACGTTTCAAGGGCTTGAAGATGGGCACCATAAAAAAGGGTGATTAGGACATCAGCACAGTCTCTCTGCATGGTTGCATCCCAATTCATCCTGGCATCGCGCTCGCCACGCCGCGTGAAGTTTCTGCGCGAGGCAGGCTTCGTGTTCCGGATCGAACCGGCCGATGTGCCGGAGGTGCCGGGGACTTTCGAAACGGCATCAGACTATGCGCTAAGAGTGGCTGCGGCCAAGGCGCTCGCGGCCGGGGCGAATAACCCTGGCCAGCTCACGCTGGGTGCCGATACCGACGTGGTGCTCGATGGCCAAATTCTCGGCAAGCCAGTCGATGCCGCCGATGCCGCGCGGATGCTCGCCCTGCTCTCGGGGCGCACGCACCAGGTGATCAGTGCGGTGGTGTTGATGCAGGGTGCGCGCCGCGAATCGGCCCTGACCGTGACGGAGATCGACTTCGTCGAGCTCAGCGCGCAGAAAATCGCCACGTACGTCGCCAGTGGCGAGTCGATGGGCAAGGCGGGTGCCTATGGCATTCAGGGTGCAGCGGCGTGCTTTGTGCGAAACGTGCGAGGCAGCTACACCGGCGTGGTGGGGTTGCCGATGGCAGAGACTTGCGAACTGTTGCGGCAGTTCGGCATCTCGCCTGCCACACCCGCACAATAGCCGCATGACCACAGAAATCCTCGTCAACATCTCCCCGCAGGAAACCCGCGTCGTTCTGGTTGAGGGCGGCAGCGCGCAGGAGCTCTACATCCAGCGCGCCAACCGGCACGGTCTGGTGGGCAATGTCTACAAGGGCGTCATCAAGCGGGTGCTGCCCGGCATGCAGGCGGCGTTCGTGGACATCGGCCTTGACCGCACGGCATTTCTGCATGTCTCCGACATGCGTCGCCCCGAAGGCTTGCCTCCCGACGCGCCGCTGCCTTCGGTGGAGAGCCTGCTCAGCGAGGGACAGCAGGTGCTGGTGCAGATCGTCAAGGATCCGCTCGGCAGCAAGGGCGCGCGGCTGACCACGCTGATCTCGCTGCCCGCGCGCTACCTGGTGATGCTGCCATTCGAGCTGCACGTCGGCGTCTCCGCCAAGATCGAGGAAGATGCCGAGCGCACCCGCCTGAAGGAAATCATGGAGCGGCTCGCCCCCGAGCTGGCGCCCTACTGGGGGATGATCGCGCGCACCGCCGCCGAAGGCGCCAGCGAAGAGGCGCTGGCGCAGGACATGCGTTTTCTCGTGCGGCTCTGGAAGGCGGTGGAGGAGCGTGCGGCCGACACCGCGCCCGGCACCATGGTGCACGGCGATCTGCCGCTGTCGATGCGCATCATGCGTGACCTCCTGGGCACCCATGTCGAGCGCGTGCGGGTGGATAGTGAAACCGAAGTCGAGAAAATGCGTGCCTTCGCGCGCACCTATCTGCCCGGTGCCGAAGCACTGGTGGAGTACCACAAGGGCGCGGCACCGATCTTTGATCTGTATGGTGTCGAGGACGAGATCGAGCGCGCCCTGCAACGCAAGGTCGATCTCAAATCCGGCGGCCACGTGGTGATCGACCAGACCGAGGCGATGACCACGATCGATATCAATACCGGCTCGTTCACCGGCCAGCGCAATCTCGAGGAAACGGTACTGAAGACCAACCTCGAAGCGACGCAGACCATCGCGCGCCAACTCAGGCTGCGCAACCTGGGCGGCATCATCATTCTCGATTTCATCGACATGCACAGCGACGACCATCGCAGCCAGGTCTTGCGTGCCCTGGAGCGTGAGTTCGCCAAGGACAAGGCGCGCATCCAGATCCATCCCTTCTCGCCGCTGGGTCTGATCGAGATGACCCGCAAGCGCACGCGCGAGTCGCTCGGCCACATCCTCACCGAGACCTGCCCCACCTGCGGGGGGCGCGGCCACATCAAGACCATCGAGACGGTCTGTCACGACATCGCCCGCGAGGTGCAGCGCGCGGCACGGCAGTACGAGGCCAAGAGTTTCCTCGTGCTCGCCTGCCCGGCGGTGGTGGAGAAATTGCAGGAACAATCCGGCGGCCTGGCGGAGCTGGAAGCGCAGTTCAAGCGTCCGATCCGCCTGCAGGCCGAAGTCTATTATCCGCAGGAAAACTTTGATGTGGTTCCTGTTTAAGAATCTGGTAATGATCCGGGCAGCCCTCACCCCACCACCGGTATCCGCCGGTGGTTCCCCCCTCTCCCGCTGCGCGGTAGAGGGACATATGCGCCCCTAGCGCGGCCTCAGTATTCATGGAACGTCGCAAACGCCGTTGGTGGACACGCGGCATCACCTGGGTGTCGCTGGTGGTGATCAGCGGGGCCCTGCTGTCCGGCCTGTTCCAGCTGGCCGTGGCACTGGCCCCGGAGTACCGCGACGAGATGGCGCGCAAGGCATCAGACGTGCTGGGCCAGCCGGTCGAGGTGGATGCGCTGGCGCTGCGCTGGCGCTGGCTGTGGCCGCTGCTGGAACTCAAAGGCGTGCGCCTGATCGATACAGCGGCGAGCGCCCCCATCGTCGAGATCGAGCGCATCCGCCTGGGTTTCGACCTCGCTGAACTGCTGCGTGGCGAGTGGGTACCGGCCGAGGTGGAGGTGGAAGGTGCCGCACTCGCCGCCGAGATCACGCCGCAAGGCCAGTGGCGGCTACGCGGCCGCACCGAGACCCGCCCGCCACCCAGCTTCGACGAGATCGCCAAAGCCCTCAAGCGTTTCTCGCGCCTGCGTGCCGAGCGCGTCACGCTGGCAGTGCAGGACTTGCGCGACGCCAAGACCAGCTTCAGCGCCACGCTGCAACGCGGCGACTTGCGACTGAATGCACAAGGCTTCGAACTGCGCGCCGAGTTGCAGGCCCCGCAAGTGCTCGCCGCACGCCTGCGCCTGCGCGCCGGCATGACCGGCGACCTAGCCCGCCCAGAGGACTGGCAGGGTCGCTGGACACTCGACGCCAGCGGCTTGGCACCCGCCGCACCCCTGCACCGCTACGCCGCGGTGCTGGCGCAGATGCAGTGGACGGATGCCACGCTCACTGCCTCCGGCGACTGGCAGCGCAAGGCCCCGGGCGCGAGCGAACTCAGTCTGCGCGCGCAGGCGCTCTCACTCGTTGACGACCCCGCCAGCAACTTGAAGGAGCTTGATCTCGGCCTGCATTACCGTCCTTCCCCCCAAGGCGGCACGCTCGACGTGGTGCCCCTGCGACTGACCGGCCGCAAGGGCAGCTGGCCCACCAGCACGGCGCGGCTGGACTGGCGGCGCGAGACTGCCGATGCACCCCTGCACTGGCGCGTCAGCAGTGATTTTTTGCGGCTGGATGACCTCGCTCCCTGGCTTGCTGCCGCACGCAGGCAGGAGACAGGGCCGCGCAGGGACTGGCTGCGCAGCCTGCGGGGTGATCTCAGTGCGCTGGAAGCCCGCTGGCAGCCGCAGGCCGAAGGTGCATCACGCTACAGCTTGCATGCCCGTTTCGCCGATGCCGCTGGCCGCTGGACAGGCCTGGGCAGCGTGCAAGGCTTGCGCGGCGAGATCACCGCCGACGAAAACGGTGGCCGCGCGCAGCTCGGCGGCGCACCCGTGGGTTTCGAGCTACCCAAGCTGCTGGCTACCGCACAGCGCGCCACCCGGCTCGAAGCCGATGCCCAGTGGCAGCGTGAGGGCAGTGGCTGGCAACTGCGCCTGCCACGTCTCGACTGGTCGCTGCTGGGCAGCGAGGGCAGGGCCAGCGCCGAAGTGCGCCTGGCCGAAGGCCGCAAGCCGGAGCTGAAGCTGCACAGTGAGTTCGACGTCGACGATGTCGCCAGCCTCAAGCCGCTGATGCCGCTGCGCTGGGGCCAGCCCTTGAAGGACTGGCTCAACCGTGCCGTGGTGCGTGCGCGCGTCGCGCGGGCGGTGCTCGATATCGAAGGCCCGGTGGCGGATTTCCCGTTCCACAAGAATCCCACCGGCAAATGGTCGCTGCTGCTGCCGCTGAACGGCGCGCGTCTGGATTACCACCGCGACTGGCCGGGGGTGGATCAGCTCGCTGCGACGCTGCGGTTCGCGGGCAACGGCCTGTCGTTCGAGGCGCAGCGCGGCATCATCAGCGGGGTGGCGGTGAAAACCGCGAAAGGCCACATCGAAGACTTTGCCACCGCGCCACTGGTGATCGACGGTCTCGCCAGTGGCGAGGCCCCGCATTACTACGCCTTTCTGCGCGGCTCGCCGCTGGCGAGCCGGCTGCAAGCACTGCTCAGGCACAGCGAGGCCGAAGGCCCGGCGGACACCAGCGTGCATCTGGAGATCCCCCTGCATTCCGGCCTTGGCCAGAAAACCATCGCGCGCGGTGAGGTGCAGCTCAAGGGCAACAGCCTGCGCCATGCCGCGCTGGACCGGGCCGTGACCGACATCACCGGCACTTTGCGCTTTGGCAACGGCCCCGGGGTGAGTGCCGAGCAGCTGCAAGCGCGCTTCTACGATATGCCGGTGAGTGCGAGCATCGCGCCCAATGCCGAGAGCAGCGACGAACTGGTGGCCGGCACCCGCATCGATCTGCAGGCGCCGGATGGCGTCGCCGCCCGCTATTTGCCGCGCTGGCTGCGCGCCGCGATGCAGGGGGCTGCCGATTGGCGCGTGGCGATCCCCTTATCCGGCCCGCGCAGCGGCCAGGTGCGGCTATCCAGCACGCTCGCCGGGGTCGGCATCCAGCTGCCACCACCGCTGGTCAAATCGGCGGACGAAGCCATGCCGATCACGCTCGACCTGCGGGGTGACGACAGCGTGCCGCTGGCCATCACCGGCGAAATCGCGGGACGGTTGGGTCTTGCCCTGCGCTTCGCACGCAGTCTGCCCGGGGCGCCGCCGGAACTGCAGGGTCTGAACCTGCGGCTGGGCCCCGGCGATGCCCCGGCGATGCCCGCAAAGGATGGCTGGCGGCTGACGGCAGCGCTGGATCGCCTCGAGCCAGCCGCCTGGCGCAGCGTGGTCGCGGCCATCCTCGACCGCAATGATCTGAGTGGCAACAGCGCCACCGATGGCGAGCGCCTGCCGTTTCTCGGGGCGGCGCTGCAAGTGCAGCGGCTGCACTTTGCGGGCTTCGATACGCCGGCGCTGAGCATCGTCGCGCAGCGCGAAAGCGGAGCCATCACTGCCACCCTGCAAGGCACCGGCACCAGCGGCACGCTGCGGCTGGCGACGGCGGGCGATGCCCTGAGCGGGCGCTTCGCCGCACTGCAGCTGCAAGCCACACCCCGGCAGCCGGGCGCGGTCGCCCTGAAAGACGGCGAGCCGCTGGATCCCGCGCGTGCGCCGACACTCGATTTCCGTGTCGACGATCTCCATATCGGCGGCCGCCGTTTCGGCTCGCTGGCACTCGCCAGCGAGCGCAGTGCCAGCGGCCAGCGCCTGCAGCGGCTGACGCTGGAAGGTGGCATCGCCACCCTCAAGGCGGAAGGCGAATGGCGGCGCAACGTGGGTATGACCGAAGCGCAGAACCGCTTCACCGTCACCAGTGATGATCTGGCCGGCACGCTCGAAAGTCTCGGCTACGCGCCGACCGTAGCGGGCCGCAACGCACACATCACGGGTGATCTCACCTGGCCTGCGGCGGCCGGTGGTTTCGACTGGCCGCTGGCGCGCGGCAGCGTGGCGCTGTCGGTGGAGGACGGTGCGCTGCGCACGGTGGAACCCGGTGGCACCAGCCGCGTGCTGGGCCTGTTCAATTTCTACGCCCTGCCGCGCCGCCTGACACTCGACTTCGGTGACGTGGTGTCGAAGGGACTGGGCTTCGACCGCGTCGAAGGCCGCTTCACGCTCGCCAATGGCGTGGCGCACACCGATGACCTCACCGTGCGCGGCCCTTCGGTGCGGGTCGATGTGCGCGGCGATGTGGGCCTGGCCGCGCACGATTACAACCAGGTCATCACCGTCACCCCCAACACCAAGGGCATCACGCTCGGCGCGCTGCTGCTGGGTGGGGCCAGCGCAGTGGCCGCGCCAGTGCTGCCGCTGATTGCGGTGATCGCCACCCAGGTGATCGACAAGCCGTTGGGGCAGGTGACCCAGCTCACCTATCGCCTCACCGGCAGCTGGGACAATCCCGAAATCAAGAAGCTCGAACCGGCAGTGGAGCAGACGCCCGAACCGGAGGCAAAGCCATGAAAGTCGCAGTGATCCAGATGAACTCAGGTGCCGACGTGGCTGCCAATCTCGAACAGGCACGCCGGCTGCTTGAGCAAGCCGCTGCTGCGGGCGCAATGCTGGCCGCGCTGCCGGAGAACTGTGCCTTCATGGGTGCCAAGGAGCGCGACAAGTTGGCACACGCGGAGCCTGACGGCCACGGGCCGATCCAGCAGTTCTTTGCCGGGATCGCCGTGCGTCTCAAGCTCTGGGTGCTGGCAGGCACGCTGCCGATTGCGGCCGATGCCGAGCATGTCTATGCCGCCTGCTGTCTCTACGACGCCCAGGGCGCACGCGTTGCGCGCTACGACAAGATCCATCTCTTCGATGTCGATGTGCCGGGGGCGGGCGGCGAGCGGTACCGGGAGTCCAGCAGCATCACGCCCGGCACGGTGCAGGCTGCGGTGGCCGACACGCCGGTCGGCAGGCTGGGCCTGAGCGTGTGCTACGACCTGCGCTTCCCTGAACTGTTCCGTGCGCAGGTCGCAGCGGGGGCGACGCTGCTCAGCGTGCCTGCCGCCTTCACCGCCAGGACCGGTGCGGCGCACTGGCACACCCTGCTCAAGGCGCGTGCGGTGGAAAACCAGTGCTTCGTGCTGGCCCCCGGCCAATGCGGCAGCCATCCCGGTGGCCGCAGCACCTACGGGCATTCGCTGATCATCGGCCCCTGGGGCGAGATGCTGGCGGAAGTGCAGGGCGACCAGCCCGGCGTTGCGATTGCCGAGATCGACCCCATCCATCTTCAGACGGTACGCAGGGACTTTCCTGCGCTGACTCACCGCCGTCTCTAAACTGCCGCTTCACTCTGGAAGCCCCATGCACGCCCGTACCGCCCTCGACACCGCCCATGCCCTGCTGCTCGGCCCCAGCGATCTCACCCCGCAGGTGCTGGATCGCCTGCTGGCGCGACTGCTGCCGACGGGTTCGGATGACGCAGACATCTACCTGCAGCACGCCGTCACCGAGAGCTGGTTCCTGGAAGATGGCGTGGTGAAAAGCGGCAGCCACTCCACCGAACGCGGCGCGGGCCTGCGCACCGTTGCCGGCGAGAAGACCGGCTTCGCCTACAGCGACGAACTCACCTCCGCCGCGCTCGCCGATGCCGCCGAAGCCGCGCGTGGCATCGTGCGTGGTGGTGGAGAAGGAATGATGGCGATGCGCGATGCGGCCGCTGTTGCCCCGCTCTACGCTGCGGTCGATCCCCTGAGCAGCTGGCCTGCGGCCGACAAGCTGGCGCTGATGCAGCGCGCCGACGCCGCTGCCCGCGCCGCCTCGCCGCTGGTGACGCAGGTGATGGTTTCGCTCGCCGGTCAATACGAAGTGATCTTCGTGCAGCGCGCCGATGGCCAGCGCAGTGCCGATGTGCGGCCGCTGGTGCGAATGAACGTCAGCGTCATCGTCGAAAGAAATGGACGCAGAGAGCAGGCCAGCAACGGCGCAGGCGGTCGCGGGGCCTATCTCGCCTTTTTCGACGGCGACAAGCCGGAGCAAATGGCGCGCGAAGCCGTGCGGCAGGCTTATGCGCTGCTCGATGCCATCAACGCCCCGGCCGGCATGTTGCCGGTGGTGCTCGGCAATGGCTGGCCTGGCGTGCTGCTGCACGAGGCCGTCGGCCACACGCTGGAGGGCGATTTCAACCGCAAGGGCAGTTCGCTGTTCTCCGGCCGCATGGGCGAACAGATCGTCTCGCCGCTGGTGACGGTGGTCGATGACGGCACGCTGCCCAACCGCCGCGGCAGCCTGACCATCGACGACGAGGGCACTCCGACCAGCTGCACCACCCTGATCGAGAACGGAAAGCTGGTCGGCTACATCCAGGATCGGCTCAATGCACGGCTCATGGGTGTGGCCCCCACCGGCAATGGCCGCCGCGAGAGCTTTGCGCACCTGCCGATGCCGCGCATGACCAACACCTACCTGCGCGCGGGCGAGAGTGACCCGGCCGACATCATCAAGAGCGTCAAGAAGGGCCTGTATGCGGTGAACTTCGGCGGCGGCCAGGTGGACATCACCAGCGGCAACTTCGTGTTCAGTGCCACCGAGGCGTACCTGATCGAAGACGGCAGGATCACCCAGCCGGTGAAGGGCGCAACCCTGATCGGAAACGGCCCCGACGCACTGACGAAAATCAGCATGGTCGGCAACGATCTGGCGCTCGACAACGGCGTCGGCGTCTGTGGCAAGGAGGGCCAGAGCGTGCCAGTGGGTGTCGGCCAGCCGACCCTCAAGATCGATGCGATGACCGTGGGTGGCACGCAGGCATGAGTGAACTGGTCAGCCATAACGGCGGCTGCCACTGCGGTGTGGTGCGTTTTGCGGTGCGGGCGCCGGCGCGCATCACCGTGCTGGATTGCAATTGCTCGATCTGCCGCATGGGCGGATTCCTGCACCTGATCGTGCCGGCGCAGCATTTCCGCATGACTGCGGGTGAGGACCAGCTCACCGAGTACCGCTTTGGCACCGGCAAGGCGCGGCATTTCTTCTGCAAGGTCTGCGGCATCAAACCGTTCTATGTGCCACGCAGCAACCCCGATGGCTGGGATGTGAATGCACGCTGCCTTGATGCGGGCAGCGTGACCGAGATGCAGGTGTCACTGTTTGACGACGGACAGCGTGAGGCCAGCACCGCAGCCATCGCGCATCTGTCCAAGCCATGAAGCGTGCGGGACATCCTGTGTAACCTCCTTCGAGCACGTCACGGCGTTGGGCCGCGCGGTGGAGGCGCACCGCAAAGGCAGGGGTGATTTCGCCGACTACGTGATCCAGCAGATGGCTTCGACGCAGAGAGTCTCGACGGTCTACAGCTTCGACAAGGCTCTGCTGAAAGGGGCTGGCTTCGCCAAACCCTGAAACCATGCCGCCACTCGACACCCTGCAACTGATCTCGCTCGCCGCCGCACTCGGCTGGGCGAGCGGCATCCGCCTGTATGTGGTGCTGTTCGTGGTGGGGATCGTGGGCCATTTCGACTGGATGGCCCTGCCTTCGCACCTCGCCATCCTGGCCCACCCAATGGTGCTTGCCGCATCGGGCGGCATGGTGCTGGTCGAGTTTGTCGCCGACAAGGTGCCGTGGTTCGACAGTGTGTGGGACTCGATCCACACCTTCATCCGCATCCCCGCCGGTGCCGCTTTGGCGGCCGGTGTGTTCGGGGATTCAGGTGCGGCGACGGCGATGGCGGCAGCGATCATCGGTGGCTCGCTGGCGGCCGGCAGCCACGTCACCAAGGCGGGCACGCGCGCCATCGCCAATGCCTCGCCGGAACCTTTCAGCAACTGGGGCCTGTCATTGGCTGAGGATGTCGCGGTGGGCGGTGGCCTGCTGCTGGCGCTGACGCAGCCCTGGGTGTTTCTGGGCCTGCTGCTTCTTCTGGTGCTGTTGATGCTGTGGCTTGCCCCAAAGCTGTGGCGGGCCGCAAGTGGCGCGTTGCAGCGCCTGCGGCCCGTGCAACGGGATGCGGGCTCTGCGGCACAATAGCGACGCCAGGAACGACCAAAGGGATCGCCAGCATGGCCAGCCAGATCGGCTCACTGCTGCGGCGTGTCGCCGCAGCGCAGCAGCCACAAGACCAACCGGGGAAGCGCATGAACAGCTTCGGATTCAAAGGCGTGATCTTCATCGCCCTCGCATTGCTGGCACTGGTGACAGTGCTCGGCTCGTTCTACACCATCGACTCCGGCAAGGTCGGCGTGATCCAGACTTTCGGGCGCTACCAGGATGTGGTCTCGGCACCGGGCCTGCACTGGAAGCGTCCCTTCATCGACACCGTGCTGGAGAAGGACGTCAAGCTGCAAACCGCGACCTATGCGGGCACCGATGACGGCGAGGATGGTGACGGCATCATCAACAAGCCGCATCTCGATGTACTGGATGCGAAGAACGTCAGCTACGACATCGAGCTGTCGGTGATGTTCACGCCGGTGGCCGAGAAGATGCCGGAGATACTCTCGACCTACGGCGAGAATTACTTCGACAAGAAGATCAACCCGATCGTGCGCGATGTGGTGCGCGATGTCGGTGGCAAATACAGCGTCGAGAGCATTGCCGACCATCGCGACGCCATCAACAGCGAGATCCGCAGCCGTCTGGTCGAGGAGTTCAAGAACCTGCCTTTCCTGTTCGGCGATGCCGCGCTGCGCAAGCTGCAACTGCCGCAGAACATCATGCAGAAGATCGTCGGTGTGCAGGAGGCCAAGCAGGAGGAAGAGCGCCTGAAAATCATCAACCGCCAGGCCGAGCAGAACAAGCAGATCACCATCACCAACGCCCAGGCCGAGAAGGAGAAAATCATCATCGCCGCACAGGCCGATGCCGAGAGCACGCTCACCCGTGCCAAGGCACAGGCCGAGGCCAACCAGCGCATCTCGCAATCGCTGACGCCTTTGCTGGTGAAGCAGAACCAGGTCGAGAAATGGAGTGGCACGGTGCCGACCGTGATGAGCGGCGAAGGCACCGGCCTGCTGTTCAACATGGGCGAGATCGGCAAATGATCTTCATCGTGATTTTCCTCGCAGGCGTGGCGGCGGGTGCGGGCCTGGCCTATCACTTCGCGGGCGTGACCGCCCTCAAGCTGCGGCTTGCGGAACTGGAACGTGGGCGGGGCAGCGAGCCGCCGCAGTGAAACGCGCGCTGGGAGAGCTGCGCATCATCGGGGGCGAATGGCGCAGCCGGAAAATCGCGTTCGACGCCGATCCCAAGACGGGCCTGCGTGCCACGCCCGACCGCGTGCGGCAGACGGTGTTCGATTGGCTGCATCCGGTCATCGACGGTGCGCTCTGTCTCGACTTGTTCGCAGGCAGCGGTGCCATGGGGCTGGAGGCACTTTCGCGCGGCGCGGGCCACTGCACCTTCATCGACACCGGCCGTGCGCAGGTGCAGGACATCCGCCATGCCATCGCCACGCTCAAGACAGACGACCGCGCGACCGTCATCCAGGCCGACGCGCTGCGTTGGCTGCATGCGCCCACGCTCGCTCTGGCAGGCAGGCAGGGTTTCGACGTGGTGTTCATCGATCCACCCTTCGCCAATGGCGACTTGCTGCAAAAATCGCTGCCACTGCTGGCGCCACTGCTCAAGCCTGCCAACCGCGTGATGCTGGAATGGGGCGAAGAGCAGCCCCCCGTGCTGCCTGCGGGCTATGAATGGCTGAAGCAGAAACAGGCCGGCGCGGTGGGATACGGGCTGGCGCACTACGCCAATTAGGTTAGGTATCAGGCCTTATTCAGGGCCTTTCGGCGAAGCTGGCATCTCACCCGCAGCGGAGCAGTACCATGACCCAATACATGCAGGATTCCGGCGACGCCCGCCTCGCCTACGAGGCAGACCTTGCGCGCCTGAATGATCTCATCGCCGATATCGATATCGCCATGCTGACCACACGCGATGACGATGGCAGCCTTCGCAGCCGCCCGATGGGGACGCAGTCGAAAGGCGAGTTCAACGGCACTCTCTATTTCTTCACCGACATCAACAGCCACAAGACGGTGGAAGTCGGTGGCCATGATGATGTGAACGTGGCCTACTCGAACCCCGGCAGCCACAAGTACGCCTCGCTCTCCGGCGTTGCCCGTCTGAGCCAGGATCAGGCGAAGCTGGAACAGCACTGGAACCCGTCGCTGAAGATATGGTTCCCGCAAGGACTCGACAGCCCCAACCTGGCGCTGCTCAGCGTGGAGGTTTCCAAGGCCGAGTTCTGGGATTCGTACAGCAAGCCGGCAACCCTGCTGTCGATGGTCAAGTCCCTGATCACCGGCAGCCAAGCCCAGATGGGCGAGGACAAGCAGCTCGACCTCAGGCGCGGCACTTCCGAGAGCGCACAACACTAAAGGGCTGTGCAAGCGCGACCACATGCGCTAGCGTGCCCCGCATATTTCCAGCGGGTACGCCAGCAGCATGACCATCATCGCGGCCTACAGCGGCACCTTTGACCCGGTCACGCTCGGCCACAACGACATCATCCATCGCGCGGCGCGGATGTTCCCCAAGCTCATCGTCGCGGTCGGCAGCAACATCGCCAAGAACCCCAAGTTCACACTGGAAGAACGTTGTGCGCTGATCCGCGAGGTGGCGTCCGATCTCGACAATGTCGAAGTGATCGGCTTCAACGGGCTGGTCGCCGACTTTGCCCGCGAGCATGGCGTCAGCGTACTGGTGCGTGGCGTGCGCAATGGGGTGGATGTCGATTACGAGAAGCAGATGGCGGTGATGAACCGCGATCTCAATCCGAATCTGGACACGGTGATGCTCACGCCCAGTCCGTTGTACGCGCATCTCTCATCGAGTCTGGTGCGCGAGTTGGCGGGTCTAGGTGCGCCGGTGGAAAAGCTGGTGCCGCCTGCCGTCATCGCCCCCCTGCTGGAACGCTTCGGTCGCCCCACCTCCGATGCCGGTCCTCGCAAGCGCCGCCGTGGCAGATAGGGCGGACGCGTGTCACTGAAAATCACCGATCTCTGTATCAACTGCGATGTCTGCGAACCCGCCTGTCCGAATCAGGCGATCTCGCAAGGCATCGAGTTCTACGAGATCGATCCGGCGCGCTGCACGGAATGCGTGGGTCATTTCGACATCCCGCAATGCCGCGCGCTCTGCCCGGTGCCGGATTGCATCCCGAATGACCCGCTGCATGTCGAAACCGAGGCGCAACTGATGGACAAATACCGCGTGCTGACCGGGATTGCCGCATGAAGAGTTTCATTGCGGCACCCTTTGCGCTGGCGCTGCTGCTTGTGCCAAAGCTCGTGCAGGCTGCAGGCGAGGGCGCTTGCGTCACCGCGCACACTCTGGCCACTCAGGCCTGTGCGGCCATGCTGGCCAGCGGCGGCAACGCCTTTGATGCGGCAGTGGTGGCCAGTGCGACGCTGGCGGTGGTGGAGCCGTTCGGCTCGGGCTTTGGCGGCGGCGGCTATTTTTTGCTGCACCGGGTCAGTGACGGCAGGAACATCTTCGTCGATGGCCGTGAGAAAGCACCGCTCGCGGCGAGCGCGAACCTGTATCGCAACGCCGATGGCCAGATCGACAAGATGGCTTCGATCACCGGGGCCAAGGCGGCGGCCATCCCGCATCAGGCGGCGCTGCTCGAACACACCGCCAAGACCTACGGCACGCGGCCCTTCTCGCAACTGCTCGCCCCCGCGATTGCGGCGGCGCGCGAGGGCTTTGCCATTGACTGGCGCCTGGCGAAAGAGATCGCCACGCACGAAAAGCGCATGAACGCGGCCATGCGCGCGGTGTTCGTGCCCGATGGCGCGCCGCTGGCGAAAGGCATGCAGCTCAAGCAGGCCGATCTCGCCGATACCCTGCAGCGGCTGGCCGCGCGCGGGGCCGCCGAGTTCCGCGAGGGCGAGACGGCAGCGCGCATGGTGCGTGCCGTCGCTGCCGATGGTGGTATCTGGCAAGCCGAGGACTTGCAGCGCATCCAGGTCGTCGAGCGGGAGCCGCTGGTGGGTTACTTCCGCAGCAACAAGATCGTCACCGCGCCGCCTTCGTCCGCCGGTGGTGCGGCCATCCTGCAAGCGCTGACGCTGCTCGAAGCGAGAGGTTTCGAGAGCCTGGCCAGCATCGAAGGCAAGCATCAGGTGATCGAGGCGCTGCGCCGCGCCTTCCGCGACCGCAACGCCTGGTTCGGCGATCCGGATTTCGTGCAGGTGCCACTGCCGCGTCTGCTGTCGCGCAGCTATCTCTTGCCACTGGCCGCGAGCATTGGCGACCGGGCCACGCCCAGCGCCGAGCTGCCCGCGCCGAGTGCCGGCAACGAGGGCGGGCAGACCACCCATTTCTCGGTGATGGATGCGGCGGGCAATCGCGTTGCCGGCACCCAGACGCTCAACATTTACTTTGGTGCCGCCTATATGCCCGCAGGCACCGGCATCGTGCTGAATGACGAGATGGATGATTTCTCGGTCGCGGAGAACGTCAGCAATGCCTATGGGCTGGCGGGGTCGAAAGCCAATGCCATCGCCCCCGGCAAGCGGCCCCTGTCGAGCATGTCGCCGACTTTCGTCGAAGGCCCGCGCGGGGTGCTGGTGACCGGCACGCCGGGCGGTTCGCGCATCCCCTCGATGGTACTGCTGTCGGTGCTGCGCTTCGTCGAGGGCGCGAGCGCGGCCGAGATCGCGGCGACCCGGCGCATCCATCACCAGTGGTTGCCCGATGTGCTCAACTTCGAGCCGGATGCGCTCAAGCCCGAAGAGCAGGACGCGCTGGCGGCCAGGGGCCATGTACTCAAGCCCGCCAAGGAGCCCTACGGCAATCTGCAGGTGATCGTCCGAGAGGCGGCGACGGGTGCCACCAGTGTCGGTCCCGATCCGCGCTGGGTGGCGAGCGGGCAGCTGGTGTCGCCGTAACCGGCCCGTCAAAGCCACGTATCATTTCACCGCCAGCCATCCCACAAACCGCGCATGAAGCCCGCACAAGACCCGATCACCCATGCCCTGAACCTGCTGCAGCTGGGTGCGCCTGCCTCCTATCTGCTGCTGCTGCTGTCGCTGATGGCGCTGACGCTCATCATCGTCAAGGGTTGGGAGTTCTGGGAACTGCGTCTGGTCGACCGTTCGTTCATCGGTCGTGCATTGATGCTGTTCCATCGGGGCCAGGCGGCGGATGCGCAGACGGTGTTGCAGGAGCATCGCGGCCCGCTGGCCCTGTCGCTCACGGCCGGCATTGCCGCCATCACCAATACCGCGCTGACGCGCGAGCAAGCGGAGGAGTTTGCCCGTGTCTACGCCGGCGAGCGGCTCAATGATGCCCGCGCGCTGCTGAGACCGATCGAGGTCATCAGCCAGCTCGCTCCGCTGACCGGTCTCTTGGGCACCGTGCTGGGCATGATCACCGCGTTCAAGGCCTTGCAGCTGGCCGGTGAAAACGTCTCGCCCGCCGCCTTGAGCGGCGGCATCTGGGAGGCGCTGCTGACCACGGCGGCTGGCCTGGTGGTGGCGATCCCCTGCATTGCCGCGCTGCATTTCTTCGAGCGCCGGGTCGAGAAGATGCAGGCCGAGATCGAGTCGGTGCTGACCCGCCTGTTCACCCCGCCCGTGGTTCTGCCCGGTGGTGACGAGCCGCAGCTCGAAGCCCGCAGGGACAGCTGATGCGGGTAGGCACGCTCCAGCGGCGCAGCAGCAGACCCTCGCTGATCCCGCTGATCGACGTGATGCTGGTGCTGCTGTTTTTCTTCATGCTGGTCAGCACCTATACCGATTACCGCCGCACGCCGCTGGAACTCGCACCCGGTGGCCGCGCTGCCGGTGATGCCGATGCACCCGGCGTGGTGCGCGCCGTGTTGCTGGATGACGGCCGCCTGCGCATCGACGGCGAGCTGTTCGAGCTGGCCTCTGCCACCAGCATCCTGCGTGCTGCGACCGAAGTGCGTCTGGCGCCTGCCTCTGGAGTGTCGTTGCAAACCCTGCTGGTGGGTTGGGAGCAACTGGCGACGGCGGGTGTGAAAGTGCAGCTGGCCGAAGGTGCCCGGTGAGAATCCACGCCCGCACGCCGCAGCGGCCGCGCAGCCTGGATGATGCGCTGCTGCCGCTGGTGAACGTGGTGTTCCTGCTGATGATTTTCTTCCTCTCAGCGGGCCGTCTCAGTGGCCCAAGGCCCGATGCCGTTGCCCCGCAGAGCAGCCGCGACGAGGCGCGCACGGCGGCCGCCCGCGTGCTGGAACTGCGCAGCGATGGCCAGCTGTCGGTGGACGGTGACGTGTTTGCCGATGCCGATCTGCCTCTGCGTGCGGCCGCCTGGCAGGGCACGCCGCTGGATGTGAAGGCGGCTGGACAGGTGCAGGCCGACCGGGTGCTGAGGCTGATGGCCGTGCTGCGTGCTGCGGGTGTGCGCGAGCTGCGGCTGTTGACCATCAAAGGCGGCGGCGGATGACGCGCCTGCAAAAAATGCTGCTGGCGGTGGCGCTGGCGCTGGGCCTTCACCTCGCGCTGTTTTTCGTGTTCGCGCCGCATCTCGATGGACTGACAGCAGCCCCTGTCGATGTCACCGGCCCGGCGCTGGTCAGCAGCGCCGAGGGGGTGACGGACAACAGCGATCTGCCCCTCTTCGAGCCACAGCCGACAGAGCCCCTGGACTCGCGCGATGTCGCTTGGTCCGAGGAAGTGCCGGAACCCGCGCCCGCCACCATTGCCACCCCCACCAAAAAACTTGCCACCGCATCGCCGCGCGCCAATCCCGCCAACAACGATGTGACGGATTCAGCCAGCCGGATGGGGGCTATTGCCGTAGAGGGCGAAGACAGCAGCTACGCCCAGCGGGTACGGCGGCACCTGGCTGGCTATGCGGGCGCGCTACCACCCGGTGCCAGTGGCGAGGCACGAGTGCAGTTTGTGGTGCAGCCGGATGGTCGGGTCAGCAATGTGCAGCTGGTGAAGCGTTCCGGCCATGCCGCGCTGGATGTCATGGCGCTGAGCCTGCCACAGCAGGCGCAGCCGCTGCCGCTGCCGGGGCCACAACCGCAGCGGCTGGAAGTGCCCTTGCAGGCAGGGGCGGCAGCACCCTGAGATTCAAGCAGGCCGGATTTAAATCAATGCGCGTACTTCGGCTGCGCGAATGGCCTTGGGCTTGAGCGTCAGCTCAGCCAGCGCATCGGCCTCGATCAGCGCGGTGATGCGCGACAGGTGCTCGCGGATGCTCTCGTCATAAAGATCACGACCGTCGAAGTGCGCGCCCATGTAACGGCGTACCCCCTGGAAGTAGCCATCCAGCCGCTCCTGCCGCATCTTTTCGCTGAACTGCGGGGTCAGTCGCAGCAGCATCTCCGGCGAGGTGTATACCGGCGCCTTGCCACTCGCTTTAGCGGGGCCTGCCAGACCGCAGATCTGAAACTCCTGGTACAGGAAATCCCGGCATTTTTCGAGATAGCAGCGATCCGCGGTCTGCGCCATCACGTCTGCCGTGCCCAGCAAGAAGCCCAGCAGGCGATCTTTCGGGTCGGCGACCTGGATGGCGTCGAGTGCTAGCTCATAGCCGGTGAAATGCACCAGCTGGCTGGCCATCTCGGCCTCGCGGTCGAAGCCGATCAGGGGCAGGAAATCAGTCAGGAACTCACCGCTGCGGCCGACATGAGTGAAGGTGAACTCAGCGCCGTTCGCCGCCTGGTCATCGCCCTTACGGATGTAGCCGGCATCATGGAACAGCGCACTGACAATGCCCAGCATCGCGCGCCGCGCACCCAGTTGCTCGGCCGCCGGCACGCTGCGCTCGTAGCCCTGCAGCAGGCGGGCGAGGGCCAGCGCGCAGTCGAGCGAGTGCTGGGCGTCGTGGTACCAGGTATCGCAGCCGTGGTAGCCCCGCAGCGTGCCCGCGTAGAGCCGCGCGAAAGTCTTGAAGGCCGCCTGTGCCGGGGCGAGGTCGATGCCCGGATATTGCGCGGTAAGCAGCCCGCATACCGCAGCGCCTACCGCCTGGGGACGCGCGATCTCCACCTGGTTGGTCACGTCGTAATGGTTGCGGCGTCGCACCAGCTGATCTCCCGGTCAGCATGAAAGCTTGATGCTATGCCTTAAGTCCCGCGCACTGCCAGCCGGCACGAGAACCGCGTCACAAAACCACGATCACAGGCGCGTGATCGCTAGGGCGTTCGAGCTTACGCGGGCTCAAGTCCACCTTCCACTCCCGCACCCATTCCAGCAGCGATTCCGACAGCAGGATGTGGTCGATGCGCAGCCCCAGATTGCGCGCGAAACCGGCCATGCGGTAGTCCCACCAGGTGAAACGGCCTTCGGGCAGGAAGGGCTTGCTGTAAGCATCTGTCAGGCCCAGATCGCAGAGCGTCTGCAAGGCAGCACGCTCTGGCGGCGAACAGAGGATGCCACCTTCCCAGACGGCCGGGTCGTGAGTGTCCTCGGGCGTCGGTGCGATGTTGTAGTCGCCCATCACCGCAAGTTGCTCATGCGTCGCCAGTTCATCGTGCAGGTAATCGTGCAGCGCAGCGAGAAAGCGCAGCTTGTAGTCGAACTTCTCGCTGCCAACCGCCTGGCCGTTGACGACGTAGACACTGACCACCCGCACGCCATCGACGGTCGCCGCGATCACCCGCCGCTGTGCATCGTCGAGGCCCGCGATGTCGCGGCTCACGTCCTGCAAAACCAGGGGTTTGCGCGCCAGCAGCGCCACGCCGTTATAGGTCTTCTGACCATTGCACACTGCTGTGTAGCCCGCAGCTTCGAGTGCCGCATGGGGGAATGCCTCATCCACGCATTTCAGTTCCTGCAATGCCACCACATCGGGTTCTGCCTCACGCAGCCAGTCGAGCAGATGCGGCAGGCGCACTTTCAGGCTGTTGACGTTCCAGGTGGCGAGTTTCATGGCAGTGGCAGGTCAGGTTGATATCGGATGTGGGCGGCGTGCGGGTGGGGCAGGCCTTTGGTTTGCGCATCCATGCTAGAAACAATCGGCGCGAATACATTCGACCGCTCGTTGCAGTGCTTACTATGTACCCCAAATCTTGAGGGATAGGCTCACTGTGATCCATATCAAAACTTTACGGATGCGCAAACGCTTTTGCACCCTCCTGCTGGCCGCCGCCTGCACTGCATTTAGCGCGCCGCTCATGGCGCGCGACTCGCTGGCGCATGCGCTCGCGCGTGCCGCGCCTAAGGCCAGGGCCGAGGTGATTGCGCTGGCGGTGCAGGCGGCACGCTGCGCCGATGCGCGGGACGGGGTGGCGACCGACAGGCTGGCCGTCATCGACTACTCCCGGCCCTCGACCAAGCTGCGGCTCTGGGTGTTCGATCTGGCCAGCCGCAGGCTGCTGTTCGAAGAACTGGTGGCACACGGGCGCAACTCAGGCGACAACTACGCGCGCCGGTTCTCCAATGAGACCGACAGTCTCGCTTCCAGTCTCGGGCTGTTCCGTACCGTGGATACCTACGAAGGGCGCAACGGCTATTCGCTGCGCCTGGCAGGACTGGAGCCGGGCATCAACGACCGCGCGGAGTCGCGTGCCATCGTGATGCATGGTGCGCCCTATGTGAGTGCCAGCTTCTTCAAGACCACCGGGCGGCTCGGCCGCAGCTTCGGCTGTCCTGCGGTGCGTCTCGAGATCGCGCAATCACTCATCGACGACCTGAAGGGCGGGCAGTACCTGTTCGCCTATTACCCGGACGGTGCCTGGCTGAAAAGCTCGCCTTACCTCAGCTGCGGCAGTGCCGCGCTGTCTAAGGTGAGCGCCCGTTGACCAGCAGTGGATAGGGATTGATCGGGGTGCCCTGCCACCATTTTTTCTCAGGCCCCAGCTTAAAGATCGCAAAGTGCAAGTGCGGCGCGTTCGGGCTGGCATTGCCGCTGTAGCCGACCGTGCCCAGCACCTCGCCGCGCTTCAGAAACCTGCCTTCGGCGAGCCCCGGCGCATAGCCATCGAGGTGGGCGTAGTAGTAGGCATGACGTTCCTTGGCATCGAACTGATACAGCGTCAGGCCGCCGGCAACACTGGTGAACAGCTTGACGACCCTGCCATCGACCGCAGCTAGCACCGGCGTGCCCTTGGCCGCCATGATGTCGATGGCGTCATGGACGCGGTTGCTGCCACGGGCGTCGTTGAAAGTGTCGAGGAGCTGGCTGCTCATGACGCCAGCGACGGGGATCAGCAAAGCCTTTCCGTCTGCCGATGGCGGCGGTAGCGGCGCATCGGGCGCCGGACTGGCGGGCGGCACGCCGGGGGCGGCGGCGGGATTTTCGGAAACCGTTGCGCCGGCATCGCCAAGCACTGCCAAGCCGCGCTCGTTTTCT
>JAKFXK010000039.1 GCA_021731445.1 Nevskiaceae bacterium
GGAAGCTCAAGGCCGCATCGCGGCAGGCCAGCAGCATCAGCACCGGCATCAGCAGCGGCAGCGTCACCCGGCGGAAGATATGCCAGGCCGATGCGCCCTCGATGCGCGCCGCCTCGTAGACCTCGGTGCCCAACTCCTGCCGGGCAGCGATCAGCACCACCGTCAGCTCGCCGATCAGCCACAGCGTCATGAAGGAGAGCAGCCCACGCGCGACACCCGGTTGTGTGAGCCAGGCATCGGGCGCGATCCCGATCAGCGGCAGCAGCAGCGCCACTGGCCCGTACAACGGGTTGAGCAGGAACAGCCAGATCAGCGCCCAGGCGATGTCGGGGGTGACGCCAGGCGCGAGTGCCGCTGCACGGCCCAGCCCAACGCCAGGACCATTGCGATGCAGCAGCAGTGCCAGGCCCAGCGCCAGCAGCAGACGCAGCGGCACCGAGATCAGCAGGACTTTCAACGAGTTGGACAGGCTCTTCCAGAACAGCGGGTCACCCCACAGCCGGAGGAGGTTTTCAGCGCCTGCAAAACGCGGTGCGGAGACCCCGTCGAAATGCAGCAACGCCAGCGGCAACGTGGCGAAGGCGGGCAGCAGCACCAGTGCGGCGAGCAGCACGAGGCCGGGCAGCGACCAGCCCCAGAGGCGGAAGCTCATGGCTGCTGCCTGTTTTTCTTCCTGTCATTCCCGCGCAGGCGGGAATCCAGTTGTGCTGTGGATATCTGTGTTGCAGGCCGTGAAACCAATATCTGGATTCCCGCCAGCGCGGGAATGACAAAACACATTGTGCAACTCACAGCAAAACACCCTCGCCATCAGGCGCAAACCAGCAGGCTGCATCGAGATGCAGCGTCACCGGCACCGTATCTCCCACGACGGCAGCCCACTCCGGCTCGGTGCGCACGGCAATGCGTTCGCCCTCGGCCTCGCACCAGACGATCTGGTGATCACCGCCGGCTTCCACCGCCGTGATGCGCGCCTGCAGGGTCGCTACCGCGCGCTGTGCCGGTGCCCACCGCGAGCCCGGCAGGCTCAACTGCTCCGGTCTCAGGCCCAATGTGGCGCCAGCGCCCGTCGCCAGCGCCGAGGGTGCCGCAATGTGATCCTTCAGCCGTGCCTGACGCCACCACAGTGCGCCATCGAGTGCCAGCCGCACTTCGAACAGATTCATCGCCGGGCTGCCGAGAAACTGTGCGACGAAGCGGTTGGCGGGCCGCGCATAGACTTCGCGCGGGGCAGCGAGCTGCTGCAGCACACCGTCTTTCAGGATCCCTAAGCGATCCGCCAGCGCCATCGCTTCGGCCTGGTCGTGTGTCACCAAGAGCATCGCGGCCTGGCTGGCGGCATGGGCGCGGACGATTTCGGCGCGCGCCTTGCCGCGTAGTTGCGTATCGAGGCTGGAGAGTGGTTCGTCCAGCAGCAGCACTTTCGGATGCCGCAGCAGCGCACGGCCCAGCGCCACCCGCTGGCGTTCGCCACCGGAGAGCGCGGCGGGCTTGCGTGCCAAGAGCGCGGCGAGACCCAGTGTGCCGGCAATGGCACTCGCCTCTGCCTCCGCAGCGGTTTTCACAACTCCACGCGCGCGCAGGCCGAAAGTAAGGTTGTCGAGCACGCTCAAGTGCGGAAACAGCGCATAGCTCTGGAACATCATCGCCACATCGCGTCTGGCGGAAGGCAGCGTGTCGATGCGCAGGCCGTCGATGCGGATGCTGCCGCTCTCCACCGCCGCCAGGCCTGCCACGGCCCGCAGCAGGGTGGACTTGCCCGAACCGGACGGCCCCGCCAGCACCACCCGCTCGCCCGGTGCGGCACTTAAGCATACGTCGCGCAGCACCGGCTTGCCGCCAAGGGCGACGCTCAAGTTTTCCAGCACCAGTCCGGCGGTCATTGTGCAGGCTTCGCAGCATTCACCGCGCGCAAATCCTCCAGCAGGATCGGCTGCACGGTCTTGGCAATCAGGCGCGCGGCAACCAGGCTCGACGCCACCACGCCCTCGGCTTCGCCGGGGGCGGGCGGCTCGTACATCCATTCATCGAGCAGCACGTCGGCCTTCGACTCCACCTCGTGCCAGCGCGCGGTGTTGGGCGTGCGGCGCAGATGCGGGATGGCGTCGAGAAATACCTGCGCGCGCCTGGGCGCGAGGCTGGGGTCGAGAAAGGCGGGTGAGGTGGCGACGCTGATGCGCGAGGGCACGGTGCGGCCGCTTTTCGCCAGCAGGCTCTGGCCCTCGACCGAAAGGGCGTACTCGACGAAAGCCTGCGCATCGGCAGGCGATGCGGCTTTCGCGGCCATGCAATAGGCATCGGCATGCAGCACACCCACCGGCTCGCGCAGCAGCGGAAATGGCGCGACATCCCAGTCCGGCGCCTTGTCACCCAGATCGCGCAGGCTCGCCGTATAGCGGCGCGACTGGAACAGCATGGCGACACCGCCACGCGCGAAGCGGCTGTCGGCATCCTCCGAATAGGTTTCGGCCTGTCCGGGCGCAACGCGGTAATTGGCAACCAGCGCTTTCACCATCGACAGCGCGTGCACCGCATTGCCACCGTCGATGCGCAGCAGACTGGGCTTGTTGAGGTCATCCACCAGCGCGCCCTTCATGCCCCAGATGAAGGGCGCGATGCGGATCAGGGAGGGCTGTATCGCCACACCCCAGATGTCGGTCTTGCCATCGCCATCGGTATCGCGGAGCAATTTCTGGGCGGCCGTCAGCATCTCGGAAAAACGCCAGCCATCCTTGGGTTCATCCACACCCGCATCCTTGAACAGCTTGCGGTTGTAATAAACCACCAGGCTCGACACGTTCTGCGGCAGGCAATATTGCGTGCCTTGAAAGTCGAAGGCTTCGACCGCCTGGGGGTAGAACTCCTCGGCCTTGTAGCGGCCGTCGGCGCTCATCATTTTTGCCAGCGGGGCCAAGGCACCGCGCCCGGCAAACTGGCCGAAGCGTCGGAAGTTAAGGATGAACAGATCCGGCGGATTGCCTGCTGCGAACGCAGTCGAGAGCTTGGCCATGTGGTCGCTCTGCTTGCCGACCGGGATCAGCTCCACACGTTTTCCAGGATGCGATTTTTCGTAACTCCCGATCAGCTCGCGGTAGGCAATGATCTCCGCCGGATCGCCGAAAATCTGCAGGCGCACGGGCTGGCTGCCACTGGCCTTGCCGCCCTCGCCGGACGGGGTGGATCTGCCACAGGCGGTGACCAGCAGGGCAAGCGCCAGAGTGGGCAGCAGGCGTGCGAAAGGCAGCATCATTTAGAAGACTCGCGGGACAGGGTATTGAGCAGGGGCTGCACCGCCACGAATACCAGCAGCACGGGCGCGGCAAGCAGTGCGGCACCGGCCATCAGCACGGTCCATTGGGTGGGGCCGAGCAAATCCAGTGCGTGCAGCAACAGGGGTGCGGTGAGCTCTCGCTCGCCTTCGAGGTACAGCAGTGGCTCCAGAAACGCACCCCAGAACTGCATCGCGGCGAGCGTTGCTACTGCAATGGTGGTGGCGCGCACCTGGGGCAGGGCAAAGCGCCACCACTGCCGGAGCGTGCCGATGCCTTCGAGCGTCGCGGCCTCGAAAGGCTCGGGGCCCAGACGCCGGAACGCCATCGTGTAGAGCAGCACAAACAGCGGGCTTGCGCCATACAGCGCCGGGGCCAAGAGGGGCAAGCCAGAACGCGCCAGCCCCAGCGACTCGAACAGCACGAAGCGCGGCACCCAGATGGCGGTGAGCGGGATGCTCGCCGTGATGACCAGCGCGACGATGGCGAGTGACATGCGACGCGCATCCAGCCGCGCGATGCCGAAGCCGGTGAGCGAGGCCATCACCACACTGATAACGACTCCGGCCGCGGTGTAGACGATGGAGTTGATGAGGCCGGATGCCATCGGCACCCATTCGAACACCCGCGCATAGGCGGCGAGCGTGGGGGCATCGGGCCAGGCGAGGCCGGCAGCGCGCAAGGGCTGGCCGGGTAGGTGCAGCGAGACCGGCAGCATCCACAACAGCGGCAGCAGCAGCAATGCCGCTGCGATCAGCGACAGCAGTGTGCGCAGCAGCTGATTTTTATGAGGATTCATGCGTCAGGAGCTTAGTGGGACATTGTCAATGCTGCGTCAACGGGGCTACTCACACCGGCCAGATCTTTATGATTACTTTACGCCCGCCGCAACCGCGCCCACTCGAATCTTCACCCCGGATGAGCGCCCAATAGCGCCATCTCAAAACGCCCTGGAGGGTGTGCCATGCACGATGTCCTTTTTCTGCTGCTGGGCCTGGGTGGCATTGCCGCCATGTTCGGCTATGCCGTGTTCTGCAACCACAACTAAGGCGACCACCATGCTCGACTACGTCCTCGGCGGCCTCACGCTCGCCATTCTTCTGGGCTATCTGACCTACGCCCTGGTCAAACCGGAGCGTTTCTGATGAGCGCAAATGGCTGGCTGCAAATCGCCTTTTATTTCATCGTCCTGGTGCTGCTGACGCGGCCGCTGGGTGGATTCCTCTTTCGCGTGTTCGAGGGGCAGCGCACGCTGCTCTCGCCGGTGCTCGGCCCTGTCGAGCGCGGCTTCTATCGCCTCGCAGGTGTCGATGCCAAGCAGGATCAATCCTGGATCAGCTACACGGGTGCGCTGCTCGCGTTCAACGCCTGCGGCTTCCTGCTGCTGTACCTGATCCTGCGCCTGCAAAACTTCCTGCCGCTCAATCCGCAGGATCTGGCGGGTGTCTCGCCCCACCTCGCCTTCAACACGGCGGTGAGCTTCGTCACCAACACCAACTGGCAGAGCTATGGCGGCGAGACCACGCTGAGCTACTTCAGCCAGATAATTGGCCTGACCACGCAGAACTTCGTGTCCGCCGCCACCGGCATCGGTGTGGCACTCGCCCTCACGCGCGGCCTTGCCCGCCGCAAGGCTTCGGGTATTGGCAACTTCTGGGTTGATCTCACCCGCGCCGTGCTCTACGTGCTGCTGCCGCTCGCCCTCCTCTCGGCGCTGCTGCTGGTGGCACTCGGCGTGCCGCAGAACTTCTCGGCCTACACCGAGGCCACCACGCTCGAAGGTGCCAAGCAGATCATTGCCCAAGGCCCGGTCGCCTCACAGCTCGCCATCAAGCAGCTCGGCAGCAACGGCGGTGGTTTCTTCAACGTCAACTCGGCGCATCCCTTCGAGAACCCGAGCGCGCTGACCAATTTCATCGAGTCGCTGTTTCTCATCCTCATCGCCGCCGCACTGACCAACACTTTTGGCCGCATGGTGAAGGACGAACGCCAGGGCTGGGCGCTGTTCGGCGCAATGGCCCTGCTGCTGGCCGCAGGCACCGCGGCGATCTACGCCGCCGAGTCCAGCCCCAATCCCGCTATCGCCCCGATGGGAGTGGAAGGTCCGAACCTGGAAGGCAAGGAGACCCGCTTTGGGGTGTCGCAATCGGCGATCTGGGCGGCGGCCACCACCGCCGCCAGCAATGGCTCGGTCAACACCATGCACGACTCGCTGAATCCGCTCAGTGGCCTGGTGACGATGGTCAACATGCAGCTGGGCGAATCGATCTTCGGCGGCGTCGGTGCCGGCCTCTACGGCATGCTGGTGTATGCGCTGCTGAGCGTGTTCATCGCGGGCCTGATGGTCGGCCGCACGCCGGAATACCTGGGCAAGAAGATCGAGGCGCGCGAGATGAAGTTCGTGATGCTGGCGATCCTCTGCATCCCCACCGTGCTGCTCGGGTTCACGGCCTATGCGAGTGTCTCGCCGACGATGCTGGGCGGCCTGAACAACGCCGGGCCGCATGGCTTCAGTGAAATCCTCTACGCCTTCACCAGTGCGGCAGGCAACAACGGCAGCGCCTTTGCGGGCCTCACCGCCAATGCGCCGCTGTGGAACACCCTGCTGGGCATCACCATGCTGGTCGGCCGCTTCGCGATGATCGTGCCGCTCTTGGCCGTCGCCGGCAGCCTCGCCGCCAAGAACGTGATCCCGCCCTCACCGGGCACCTTCCCCACCAATAACGGGCTGTTCGTGGGCCTCTTGATCGCCATCGTGCTGATTGTCGGCGGTCTCACCTTCTTCCCCGCGCTGGCGCTGGGGCCGATCGTCGAGCACCTGGCGATGTTGGCTGGGCAAACCTTCTAGCTCGTTCGTCATTCCCCCGAAAGCGGGAATCCATTCTCACCGTGTGCGCCGCCACCACTGGATTCCCGCTTTCGCGGGAATGACAAGAAAGGAAAAACATGAAAAGCAAATCCACATCGCTGTTCGACAAAAAACTGCTTGGCCCGGCGCTGAAAGGCGCCGTGCGCAAGCTCAACCCGGTTTCGCTGGCGAAGAACCCGGTGATCTTCATCACCGCGCTGGTCGCCGTGCTTTCGACGGCGCTCTGCATCCGCGATGCCGCCATCGGCGCGCCGAACGTCTTATTCTCCTCGCAGGTGGTGATCTGGCTCTGGTTCACGGTGCTGTTCGCCAACTTCGCGGAAGCGATTGCCGAAGGCCGCGGCAAGGCCCAGGCCGATACCCTGCGCAAGACCCGCTCGACCACCGTCGCCAGGAAGCTGGCCAGCGAGACCGCGACCTCTACCACCGACGTGCCGGCCACGCAGCTCAAGGTCGGTGACTTCGTGCGCGTCAGTGCCGGTGAGGTGATCCCCGGCGATGGCACCATCGTCAGCGGTGTTGCGACCGTCGATGAGGCCGCTATTACCGGGGAATCAGCCCCCGTCGTGCGCGAATCCGGCGGTGACCGCAGTGCCGTCACCGGCGGCACCCGGGTGCTGTCCGACACACTCGTCATTCGCATCACCGCTGCCGCCGGTTCGAGCTTTCTCGACCGCATGATCTCGCTGGTGGAAGGTGCCGCCCGCCAGAAAACGCCGAACGAACTGGCACTCAACGTGCTGCTCGCCGGCATGTCGCTGGTGTTCGTGCTGGCGGTCGCCACCATCCCGGCTTTCGCGGCTTATGCCGGCGGAAAAATCTCGCTCATCGTGCTCGCTGCCCTCTTCGTCACGCTGATCCCCACCACCATCGGCGCGCTGCTCTCCGCCATTGGCATCGCGGGCATGAACAGGCTCGTGCAGTTCAACGTGCTCGCCATGTCCGGCCGTGCGGTGGAAGCCGCCGGCGACGTCGATACCCTGCTGCTCGACAAGACCGGCACCATCACGCTCGGCAACCGCCAGGCTGTGGAGTTTGTGCCAATGCCCGGCATCGCACCCGAAGAATTGGCCGACGCCGCGCAGCTCTCCTCGCTCAGCGACGAGACGCCGGAAGGCCGCAGCATCGTGGTGCTGGCGAAGGAAAAGTTCGGCCTGCGGGGCCGTGACATGAGCAGCGCCAACGCCAGGTTCGTGCCGTTCACCGCGCAGACGCGCATGTCCGGTGTGGATGTCGATGGGCATTCGATTCGGAAAGGCGCGGTCGATTCGTTGATCGCCTATGTCAAGCAGCAGGGCCAGGATGTACCGCCTCAGTTGCAGCAGGAGACCGAGCGCATCTCGAAGCTCGGCGGCACCCCGCTCGCCGTCGTGCGCGATGGCCGCGTGATGGGTGTGGTCTACCTCAAGGACATCGTCAAGGGTGGCATCCGCGAACGCTTTGCGGAACTGCGCAAGATGGGAATCCGCACCGTGATGATCACTGGCGACAACGCCATGACAGCCGCGGCGATTGCAGCGGAAGCCGGTGTGGATGACTTTCTCGCCCAGGCCACCCCCGAAGACAAGTTGAAGCTCATCCGCGACGAGCAGGCCAAGGGCAAACTCGTCGCCATGTGCGGCGACGGCACCAACGATGCGCCGGCGCTGGCGCAGGCCGATGTCGGTGTCGCCATGCAGACCGGCACCCAGGCCGCGCGCGAGGCCGGCAACATGGTCGATCTCGACAGCGACCCTACCAAACTGATCGAAGTGGTCGGCATCGGCAAGCAGCTCTTGATGACGCGCGGCGCGCTCACCACGTTCAGCATCGCCAACGACGTCGCCAAGTACTTCGCCATCATTCCGGCGCTGTTTGTCGCCATCTACCCCCAGCTCGGCGCGCTCAACGTGATGGGCTTGCACTCGCCCGAATCGGCGATCTTGTCCGCCATCATCTTCAACGCGCTCATCATCGTGGCGCTGATCCCGCTGGCCTTGAAAGGTGTCGCCTATACGCCCGCACCTGCCTCCAAGCTCTTGATGCGCAACCTCATGGTCTACGGCCTCGGTGGGCTGATCGTGCCATTCATCGGTATCAAGCTGATCGACATGCTCATCACCGCGCTAAACCTCGCGTAAAGGACTAACCCATGCTCAACCACCTCCGCCCCGCCCTCATCCTGCTGATCGGCTTCTCGCTGCTCACCGGCGCCGTCTACCCGCTCGCCGTCACCGGCATCGCGCAATTGGCTGCCCCAGAGCAGGCCGCAGGCAGCCTCATCAACGTGAACGGCAGCGTCATCGGCTCGGCCCTCATCGGCCAGCCGTTCGTGGCCGAGAAATATTTTCATGGCCGGCCCTCGGCGGCCGGCACGGGCTACGACGCGGGTGCGTCCTCCGGCAGCAACCTGGGCCCCACTAGTGCGAAGCTGCACGGCCAGATCAAGGAGCGCCTCGTAGCACTGCAAGCCAGTAATCCCGGCGTCGCGGTGCCGGGCGAGCTGGTCTATGCCTCGGCTTCGGGGCTTGATCCCGATGTCAGTCCCGCCGCTGCGGCCTTCCAGATTCCGCGCGTCGCCAAGGCGCGCGGCCTGTCTGCGGAACAGCTGCAAACCCTGATCGACCAGAACACCGGGCACCGCGCCCTGGGCTTTCTCGGCGAGCCGACGGTGAATGTGTTGTTACTCAACCGCGCGCTCGACGCATTCAAGCCATAAGCATGGCCCGCCTACAATCGCCGGCATGAACGAAGACGTACGCCCTGACCCCGATGCTCTGCTGGCCCATGCGCAGCAGGAGCAGCGCGGCAAGCTGAAGATCTTCCTCGGCATGGCACCGGGTGTGGGCAAGACTTTCGAGATGCTTACTGCCGCCCGCAAGAAGCAGCGTGACGGGATTGATGTCGTTGTCGGCATCGTCGAGACGCATGGCCGCAAAGAGACCATGGCGCTGGCCGAAGGCCTTGATTTGCTACCTCGCCGTATCGTCCCGTACCAGGGTCGTGAGCTCGGCGAGTTCGACCTCGACGCCATGCTGCGCCGCAAGCCCAAGATCGCACTCATCGACGAGCTGGCGCACACCAATGCTGAGGGCAGTCGTCATCCCAAGCGTTATCAGGATGTCGAAGAGCTGCTCGACAACGGCATCGATGTCTACACCACGCTCAACGTGCAGCACGTCGAATCGCTCAATGATGTGGTGGCCTCCATCACCCGCGTGCGCGTGCGCGAAACTGTGCCGGACGATGTGCTCGATGCCGCCGACGAGATCGAGCTGATCGATCTCACGCCGGTCGAGCTGATCGAGCGCCTGAAAGAGGGCAAGGTTTACGGCGGCGATGGTGGCGAGCGCGCGCTGCAGGGCTATTTCACGCCCGCCAATCTCACCGCGCTGCGCGAGCTGGCACTGCGCCGCACCGCAGAGCGTGTCGATGACCAGTTGCAGCAGCACCGTCTGCGCCAGGGCATCCGCGACATCTGGGCGGCGGGCGAGAACGTGCTGGTCTGCATCAACGAGTCACCGCATTCCGAGCAACTGGTGCGTGCGGCACGCAGATTGGCGGATCGACTCAACGCACCGTGGACGGCGCTGTATCTCGAAACCGAACGCTCACGCCGCCTCAACGAGACTGCGCGAGACCGTGTCGCCGCCAGCCTCAGGCTGGCCGAGGAACTGGGGGCCGAAACCCGCAGCCTGCCTGCGCGCATCGACCTGGCTGAAGACATGCTCGATTACGCCCGCGAGCACAATTACACGCAGATCGTGATCGGCAAATCGCGCCGCCCGCGCTGGTTCGAGTGGCTGCACGGCTCGGTGGTGGACGCCCTGGTGCGCAAGGCGGCGGGCCTCACCGTGGTGGTGATTGCCGAGACCGAAGCGCCCCGCGCGGAACCACTTGCCGCCCTGCCTTTCCAGTTTGATCCCGGCCCGCCCAAGGCCTATATCGAGTCCCTCACCGGCCTGGTGGCCGTGAGTGTGCTGGGCTACTTCATCGACCAGCTCATCAACATCCCGAATATCTCGCTGGTCTACCTGCCGGTGATTTTAAGCGCGGCCATCCGCTATGGACAAACACCTGCGCTCATCACTGCGCTGCTGGCGACGCTGGCCTACAACTTCTGCTTCACCGAGCCGCTCTTCACCCTGCATATCGCCAGCCCCGAAAACGTCGTTGCACTGGCTTTTTTCGGCGTCATTGCCGTGCTGACCAGCCGCCTCACTGTGCGGGTGCGCGAGCAGACCCTGCTCGCCCGCGCGCAGGCCGATGCCACTTCGATTCTGCTCGCATTCGCACGCCGCATGGCGGGCATCCGCAAGCTCGACGATCTCTCGGCCACCACGGCGCAGGAAATTCGCAACCTCTTGCGCGTCGACGCCGTGGTGCTGATGCCCGATACCGCAGGCCGTCTCGCCCTGCGTGGGGCGGCCCCCGCAGCGGCGCTACTCAACGAAGCGGATCTTGCCGCCGCGCAGTGGGCTTTCGAAAAGGCCCAGATCGCAGGTCGAGGCAGCGAGACCTTGCCCGGTGCGAAGCGCCTGTTCCTGCCCGTGCGCACCGCCAATGGTGTGGTGGCGGTGATGGGCGTGTCGCGCGAAGAACCTGAGTTTCAGATCAGCGCGGCAGAACGCCGCCTGCTCGAATCCATCGGTGATCTCGCCGCCGTCGGTGTCGAGCGCGTGCGCCTGGCGAAGGATGTCGATCAGGCCAAGGTGACGGCGGATCAGGAGCGCCTGCGCGCCTCCATGCTCACGGCAGTGAGCCACGATCTGCGCACGCCGCTGGCAGGCATTCTCGGCGCGCTGTCGAGCGTGCGCGCCTATGGCGCGAAGATGCCCCAGGCCGAGCGCGATGCCCTGCTGCAAGGGGCCGAAGACGAGACTCAGCGCCTTGCCCGATTCGTCAGCAACCTGCTTGACCTGACACGTCTGGATGCCGGTGCGCTCATCCCCAGAACCGAGCCGCTAGCATTGCCCGCATTCATCCGCGGCGTGCTGCAAAGGCTGGCACCAGCCCTGGCCAAGCACCCCATCATCGCCAAGCTGCCGCAGGACTTGCCCGCGCTGATGCTCGACCCGGCCTTGTTCGAGCATGTGCTCAGCAACCTGCTCGACAACGCCGCCAAGTACACGCCGGAAGGCAGCGAGATCGAGGTCATCGCCCAACGCCACCGCTTCACGCTCACGCTCGAGATCCGCGACCGGGGGCCGGGCATTCCGCCTGAGGAGCTCGGCAAGATTTTCGATCTCTTCCA
Source organism: Nevskiaceae bacterium (assembly GCA_021731445.1). Classification (GTDB taxonomy): domain Bacteria; phylum Pseudomonadota; class Gammaproteobacteria; order Nevskiales; family Nevskiaceae; genus Stagnimonas. Next base: position 11,372 of record JAKFXK010000039.1, read on the forward strand.
CCGCGTGCGGCAGGGTGACAAGGCGCGTGCGGGGACAGGCTTGGGCCTTGCGATCGCGCGCGGCTTCATGCAGGCCATGGGCGGCAGCATCAAGGCGCGCAACCGCGCTGAGCAAGATGGCTTGGGCGGCGCGGTATTCGAGATCGAGTTTCCGGCCAAGCTGATTGTCGTCGAGCGTGGCGATAGTGAGCTTGATCGACCATGACGCAAGTGCCATCCATGGCGAACCTTCAGGCTTTGTTTGCCAACTCCGGGGCAGACATGCCTGTCCGCCCGGCGGCCGGACGGGAATGCCCTGCAAGGCATTCCCGCACGACTCCGCCCGCTCCATGACGCAGAAAAACCGTCTCGCGCTGATCGTCGAAGACGAGCCCGCCATCCGCCGCTTTCTGCGCGCGACACTGGTGGCGAATGGTTACGAGGTGCTTGAGGCCGCCACCCTGCACGCAGGTCTCACTCTCGCCAAGGGCGAAGCCCCGGACGTGGTGGTACTCGACCTGGGCCTGCCCGATGGCGATGGCCTTGAGCTACTGAAAACCCTGCGCCAGACCAGCACCGTACCAGTGCTGGTGCTCTCGGCACGCGATGCCGAAAGCGCAAAAGTGGCGGCCCTCGATGCCGGCGCCGACGACTACGTCACCAAGCCTTTCGGGGCGGATGAACTCATGGCCCGTCTGCGGGTGGCGCTGCGCCACCAGGTGCAGGTCAGCGGCGATGCACCACGCTTCGAGGCACACGGCCTGGTGGTGGATGTGGTGCGCCGCCAGGTCACGTTGCACGGTGGGGCGGTGCATCTCTCGCCCAAGGAATACGCGATCCTGGAACAGCTCGCGCGCCACGCCGGCAAGGTGCTCACCCACCGGCACCTGCTCGGCAAGGTCTGGCCTCAAGCCAGCGCGGCCGATGCGCAGTACCTGCGCGTCTACGTGCGGCAGCTCAGACAGAAACTGGGAGATACCGCCGAAACGCCACGTTATATCGCCACCGAAGCGGGCGTCGGCTATCGCCTGCTCACCGACGGCTGAGGCACTGGTACCAGCCTTCCGCATGGGCCTTGCCTTGGGCCGTCAACCGGAGCCTAATCAGTATCGTTGTAGAGATTCGCAATCCACTGGACTGGTTACGACGATGGCCGCCAAGCTGCAAGACGAAACCGCAGCCGACAAGCCGCGCGACAGCGATCAGCCGGCGGCAGTTCTCGTGGCTGACAAGACTTTGCAGGGCCTTCTGAACTCGATGCCCGGCGCGGTCTGGGCGAGGGACGAGCAAGGTTGTCACTGTTCGTCAATTCAGTGTTCAACAGCTTTTTCTGCCTGCCTGCCGATACCGTGGTGACCGGTCGCTGCGACCACGAGTTCTTCACCAGCGACGATGTCGAGTGCTTCCGGGCCACCGATCAGGAGGTGATGGCCAGTGGCCAGCCGCGACAGTTCGTGGAGGCCGTGCACCTCCGGGACCGCACCCTGCACGTGCTGACGGTGAAGCTGCCGGTGCGCAAGTCCAGTGGCACCGTCTATGCCGTCTGCGGCCTGAGCTTCGATGTCACCGAAGCCGTAACCCAGCGTCTGGGCCTCGAGCAAGTCAACAGCCGGCTGCTGCATCGCGAGCAGCAGCTGTTGGCGCTGTCGCTGAGTCCCGCCATCGACACTGGCGATCTGCCGGCCAGTCTCGCGCTGATTGTCGCGGCGGCAACAACAGGCCTCGATGTGGCGCGGGTGGGCGTCTGGTTCTGGGATGAGACACGGCAATCGCTCGTCAGCGCGTACCTGAAGGATTGCCGCGACCCGGGCCCACTGCTGCAACCCCAAAGCATCCGCCGTTGCGACTATCCGCAGTATTTCGCAGCCCTCGATGCCGAACCGGTGCTCGCCGCGTACGATGCCTGCAATGACCCGCGCACTGCTGCGCTGGCGACGGACTACCTGCGTCCCCTGGGGATCGGCGCGATGCTGGATACACCGATCCGCCTCGCCGGCGAGACCGTCGGCGTCATCTGCTGCGAGCACATCGGCGGGGTACGGCACTGGAGCGATGCCGAAGCCAGCTTTACCGCAGCACTTGCCGAGACCACATCGCGCGCGCTGATTGCAGAGCGGAGGCGTCAGGCCGACACCGCGCTGCGCAATCTCAACCTCGAACTGGAGGCCCGGGTCGCGCAGAAGATGCGCGACGCGCAACAAGCCGATGCCGAGGCCCGCCAGACCCGCCAGCAGCTGCACGACATTACCGACCTCATGCCCGGCGCCGTGTGCCAGATGCTCTGGCACGATCCGGAGCGGATCGAGTTCCGCTAGCTGAGTGCCGGCATCGTGCCAATGACCGGCATCTCGGTACACACCTTCATGCACGATCCTGCACGTGTGCTCTCCGCCATCCTGCCTGAGGACCTGCCGGGCCTGCTCGCCGCCATCGATGCCGCCGCACTCGAACACAATCAGCCATTCGAGTACAGCTTCCGTATCCGCCATGCCGTCAGCCACGAATTGCGCTGGCTTCAGACCCAGTCGCGGCCAGGTCTGCTGGCGGATGGCAGCGTGCTGTTCAATGGCTCCTTCACCGACATCACCACGCAAAAGCAGCTTGAAGCCAAGGTGTTGGATAGCCAGCGACTGCTCAAGGCGGCGATGGACGCCTCGATGGATGGCATCTGGGAGTGGAACCTCAGCAACGACGAGGTCTTGATGTCGGATGCCTGGTTCCGGCAGCTGGGCTACGAGCCAGGCGAGTTGCCGCAACGGCTGGATACCTTCACCCGGATCTGTCACCCCGACGATGTCGAACCGGTGTTCGCGGCCATCGCCGCCATCGTGGAGCAGCCGGACGGACCCGGCTATTCGGTGCAGTGCCGGCTACGCCGCAAGAACGGGAGCTGGCAGTGGATGCTCGCGCGAGGCAACGTCAGCCAGCGCGATCTCGACGGCCGCACACTGCGGCTGACCGGCATCAACACCAACATCGACGCGCAGAAGCGCAGTGAGGAGGCCCTCGCCAACGCCACCCGTGTCGCAGAAGACGCGGCCCGCAGCAAGAGCGACTTCCTCGCCAGCATGAGCCACGAGATCCGCACGCCGATGAACGCGGTGATCGGCTTCGCGGAGCTGTTGCGGGTCTCAGACCTGAAGCCCGGGCAACAGCAGCAGCTCGACAAGCTGCTGACCGCCTCGCACTCGCTGCTGGGCATCATCAACGACATCCTCGACCACTCCAAGATCGAGGCCGGCAAACTCCTGGTCGAGAACACGCCGTTCAGCCCGGCAATAGCGCTCGATCATTTGCATTGCATTCTCGCACCCGCCGCCAGCACGAAACACCTCGCCCTGCACATCGAGGTGCCTGCCGACCTGCCGGAGGTGCTGCTCGGTGACAGCCAGCGGCTTGGGCAGGTGCTACTCAATCTGGTCGGCAACGCCATCAAGTTCACCGAGCGCGGCGAGGTGCGGCTGGTCGTGAGCTGGCAGCCCACGACGGCGGGTGCGGTGCAGCTGCGTTTCGTGGTGCGCGATACCGGCATCGGCATTGACCCTGAGCGCACCGCGAAGCTGTTCCAGCCCTTCGAGCAGGCCGATCCCTCCATCAGCCGCCGTTACGGTGGCACTGGTCTCGGTCTGGCGATCAGCCACCGGCTGGTGAGCCTGATGGGCGGCGAGATGGGCGTGGAATCGCGGCCAGACGCGGGGTCCACTTTCTGGTTCAGCCTGCCTTTCGGCATCGCCGCCACGCCGCTGGCACCCCTGGCAGCGAAGGCGCCGCTCGACACCACCACCCTGCGGGGTCTGCGCGTGCTGGTCGCCGAGGACAACGACATCAATCTGGAAATTCTCAACGAACTCCTTATCCGCATCGGCATCGAGGTGCGTTCGGCCCGCGATGGCGGCGAAGCGGTGGCCGCCTGTGCCGAGGGCTGGCCACAGCTGGTGCTGATGGACATGCAGATGCCGGACATCGATGGTCTCACCGCCACCACCATGTTGCGGCAGAACGTGCGCTTTGCCGCGCTACCGATCATCGCGCTCACCGCCAACGCCATGCAGGAGGATCGTCTCCGCTGCTTGTCGGCAGGCATGAACGATCATTTGGGCAAACCCATCGATGTGGAAGATCTCTACGCAATGCTGATGCGCTGGCGGCCAAAATAATTTGCCGCATGGGCTGACCGATGCGCGGAGCTGCCATTAAGGTAGCGGTATGGAAGTCATCAACACCCTCATCCTCGCCATTGGCCTGCTCGGTGCGCTCGGCATCGTGGCGACCATTGCGGCGCCGCGCCTGGGTGTGCCGATCCTGCTGATCTTCCTCGTCGTCGGAATGCTCGCGGGCGAGGATGGCCCCGGCAACATCAGTTTCGACGATTTCTGGCTCGCCAATCTCGCCGGCACCATGGCGCTGGCGGTGATCCTGTTCGACGGCGGCATGAAGACCGATGTCGATGATTTTCGCGTCGGCCTGCTGCCGGCGGGTCTGTTGGCCACGGTGGGCGTGCTCGTCACGGCGGGGATCGTGGCCGCCGTCGCGCACTGGCTGCTTCAGCTCGACTGGGCCATCGCCATGCTGCTGGGCGCTGTGGTGAGTTCGACCGACGCCGCCGCCGTGTTCAGCACCCTGCACTCCCAGCGCGCCGGTCTCAACCACCGCCTGAAGGCCGTGCTCGAAATCGAATCGGGCGCCAACGACCCGATGGCGGTGATGCTCACCATCGGCCTGATCGAATACATCCGCTCGCAGGGCAGCTACACCGGCGTGATGGCGGCGGAATTCTTCGTGCTGCAACTCGGCGGCGGCGCGCTCATCGGCTGGGGCGGTGGGCGCCTGCTGGCGTTTGTGCTCGCCCGCTTGCGGTTGCCGGAGCCACTGATTCCACTGCTTGCCTTCTTCGGCGCCTTCCTCATTTTCGGAGCGGCGGCGGGCATCGAGGCAAGTGGCTTCCTCGCTGCATACCTGGCTGGCCTGACACTTGCCAAGCACCGCCCGCCGTCGATGCAGCTGGTGCTGCGCTTCCACGACGGCATTGCCTGGATGGCGCAGGTGGGGCTGTTCCTCATCCTGGGCCTTCTGGCCACGCCGCATGAGTTGCCCAAGCTGTTTTGGCCGGCGCTGGCGCTCTCCGCCGTGCTGATTCTGGTGGCACGACCGTTCGCGGTGTTTCTGTGCCTCGCACCGCTGCGTTTTTCCTGGCGAGAACAGGCCTTCATCGCCTGGGTGGGCCTGCGCGGCGGCGTGCCGATCGTGCTCGCCACCTATCCCTTGCTGGCGGGCACACCGGGCGCAAGAGTGATTTTCGATGTCGCATTCTTTCTGGTGCTGATGTCGCTGCTGCTGCAAGGCAGCACGGTTGGTTTGGCAGCGAAAAAGCTCGGTCTGCTGACCCCACCCCTGCGCACGCGGCTGTCACGCAGCGAGTTTGACCTGCCGGGGCAAAGCGGCTGGGAGGTCGTCACCTACCGCATCGCCAGGGGCACGCAGCCGGTGGGCCGCACGGTGAAACAGCTGGGCCTCGCCGATGTCTCGCGCGTGGTGTGTGTGATCCGTGCCGGGCAGCTGTTGCCCTACAGCCAGTGGGGCAAACTGGTCGCCAACGACCGCCTTGCGCTGTTGTCGCGCCCGGAGGAAGTCCCCCGTTACGACAGCCTGTTCGAGCGGCCACGCGCCAGCGACCTGCGCGCACGCGACGAGTTTCTGGGCGTGTTCCACCTCGCCGCCGACGCGCCGACCGCCGAGGTGCTTACCGCCTACGGCGCGACGCCGCCTGCCAGTGTGCGGGGCGAGTCACTGGGCGAGACCCTGCGCCGCCATCTGCCGCAGCCGGTGGAGGGCGATCGCGTGCGCATCGGCGGCATCGAGCTGACCGTGCGCAAGCTGGCGGGCAGGCGCATCAGCGAAGTCGGCCTGCGGCTGCCCAAAGCGGAAGATCAGCGCTGACAGAAGAACATTGCTGGGTTAGGGTGCCGACATCCATCTTTGCGAGGATTCCGCCCATGTTTATCCAGCCCCTTTTCAAGGGTCTTGCCAGCGTCCTGCTGTTCGCCTGCACCACATTGCCACTGCATGCAGCGGAGACGCGCCGCGTCATCACCGCGCAAGATCTGTGGGCGGTGAAGCGGCTCGCTGCGCCGGTGCTCTCGCCCGATGGCAAGCGCGCCGTCTACAGCGTGCAGGAGTGGTCGATCGACAAGAACAAGGCTACCGCCAGCCTGTGGCTGACCGATCTCGCCACCGGCAAGACGCGTCGGCTCACCAACAGCCAGAGCAGCGACAGCACACCGGACTGGCATGAGGATGGACAGCGCATCGCCTTCGTCGCCAAACGCGGCGACGATGAGGCTGCGGCCTTGTATGTGATCGACACCCAGGGCGGGGAAGCGGAGGAGATCATCGAGCTGCCCTATGGCATCAGCAACCCGCAGTGGTTGCCGGGGCATGGCGGCATCGTGTTCGCCACCCAACTCAGCCCGGCGCTCGCGGGCAAGTTTGAAAAGGCTGATCTGGCCGCGATGAAGAAGGAGGCCAAGCGCCGAAAGGACTCGAAGATGACGGCCTATGCCACCGAGTTCCGCCAGTACCGTTTCTTCGACAAGAACCTCACCGATCAGCTCGCCAACCGCCTGCTACGCGTCGAGGTGACGAGCAAAGCGGTGCAAGACCTGATGCCGGGATTCGAGCGGCCCTTCAACTACAACGGCGAGACCGACTTCGATGTCGCACCGGATGGTCGCCAGATCGCGCTGGTACTCAACAGCACCTTGCCGCCCTACGCCGAGCATCCGAATCCCGACATTTACCTGTTGCCCACCGATGGCAGCGGCAGGCTCAAGAACCTGACACCGGACAACCCACGCATCGACGGCTCGCCGCAGTTTTCACCCGACGGCAAGACGCTGGTCTTCACCCGCCAGCAGCAGTCCACTATCGCGGGCGAGCTGCAAAGGCTGTGGCGGCATTCGCTGGTTGATGGCCGCAACACGGCACTGACCACCGACATTGATCTCTCGATCGAGGATGTGACGTTCTCCGCCGATGGCCGCACGCTGTGGCTGCAAGCCGAGCAGCAGGGCCGCGTGCCGCTGTTCAGGATGCGCGCCGATGGCGGTGGGTTCACGCGCGTGTTCGGCGAAGGCAGCAACACCGGCCTCGACAGCGCGCGCGGCCAGCTGGTGTTCCTGCACGAAAACAACCACCGCGCGGCGGAACTTTATGTGCTCGATCCCCAAGGCGGCAAGCCACGCCAGCTCACCCATTTCAACGATGCCCTGTTTGCCATGCTCGACTTGGGGCGCGTCGAATCGCACACCTTTGCCGGTGCCAGGGGCGAACCGGTGCAACTGTGGCTGACCTATCCACCCGGCTATGATCCGGCAAAGAAATATCCGCTGCTGCAACTGCTGCACGGCGGGCCGCATACGATGGTGCGCGACTCGTTTGGCTATCGCTGGAACCACCATGTCTTCGCCAGCCCCGGCTATATCGTCGCCTGGGTCAACCGCCACGGCTCGACCGGCTTCGGCGAAGCATTCGCGCGTAGCATCCACGGTGCCTGGGGCGAGATGCCGATGGAGGATGTGCTGAAGGCCAACACCTATCTGTTCGACAAGGTGCCGGCGATTGATCGCAGCAATGTCGCCGCTGCGGGTGCCAGCTATGGCGGCTATCTCGCCAGCTGGATGCTCGGCCACACCACGGCCTTCAAAACCTTGGTGAACCATGCCGGGGCGAGTGATTTCATCGGCCAGTACGGGGCCGATTTCACCAACTACATCTTCAACGACGAGGTGTTCGGCGGCACGCCCTGGGCCAATGGCGAAGCGATGCAGCGCAACAATCCGATCAGCTATGCCAAGGACTTCAAGACGCCGATGCTGATCCTGCACGGCGAGTTGGACTACCGCGTGCCCTACGGTCAGGCGCTGTCGCTCTACGGCATTTTGCAGGGCAAGGGGGTGCCGTCGCGGCTGGTCATCTTCCCCAACGAGAATCACTGGATTCTCTCGCCGCAGAACGCCATCCACTGGAACTACGAGGTGCAGAGCTGGCTCGCCAGATACATCGGCGGCACGCCGATGGCGAAGCCGGTGTTTGAGACCAAGCAGGATGAAGAGGCGAAGAAGTAGTGCGTACCGCACGAGACTCGTGTGCACGAGTCTCGTGTAGACTTCGCACATCTTCGCTCACTGGAGTGCAGCCATGCTTACCAACATCACCTTCTCTGCCGAAAAGACCGTGCTCGAACGCGCACGGGCGCGGGCGGTGAAGAAGCACACCACGATCAATCAAGAGTTCCGTTTGTGGCTGGAGCGTTATGTCGCTGCGGACAACGATCAAGTGCTCAGGGATTTTGACGCCACTATGTCCAAGATGAACTACGCCGTTGCAGGCAAGAAGTTCACGCGGGACGAGCTGAATGAGCGCCGCTAAAAGCCTGCTCGATACCAATGTGCTGATCTATTGCGTCGCAGAGGACGATCCGCACAAACAGGCAGCAGCCAGACAATTGCTGCGCCGCCTGATTGCTGAGCACCAGTTGGTGCTGAGTTTTCAGGCGGTACAGGAGTTTCTGAATGCCGCGACGAAGAAGTTCAAGAAAACGCTTTCGAACCACGATGCACTCGATTTTGCGCGGCGCTTTCTCTGGCCCCACTGCACCGTGATGCCAAGCATCACGATCTATGCGCACGCCTTGGATTTGCAGACGCGCTATCAATACAGCTTTTACGACAGCTTGATGATTGGGGCTGCCATCGAAGCCCGTTGCGGCACCCTGTATTCCGAAGACTTGCAGCACGGCCAGAAGATTGAGGGGGTGGAAATCATCAATCCCTTTCTGGCATCAGCGGCGACAACAGCCAAGCCTAAGTCCGCTGCGGCAAAGAAGAAGCGCAAGGCTTGAAGCCCCATCTGCACAAGTGACGAAGGGTGGGCAAAACAAAGCGTGCCCACGCTTGTGTCACTGCGGTTTGACAAAACCACCATCGATCGTCGCGAGTGCGACATTGCCGAAGCCAGCTGCAGCCAAGTCGCGGAACACATAATCCATCGTAATCGCATTCATGGTTACGCCATCTCCGCTTGAAGCATGGCCGATGGCTTTGCCATTTGCCAGCTGCAGCACTGGCCCTCCTGAGTCACCAAATACGATCCGGATGACCACTTCGGCGCTATTGTCTTCGGCATTGCAACGAGCTACAGCACCACTACGCGATTGCTGGTCAGCTTCCCGGAAAACCATGCCCTGACCATAGAGCCCGGCCATGCTGCCAGCTTGAAGGTCTGCGCAGGCGAGATAGCCCGTCGGACCCTGAAAAGTAAGCACTTCGGGGTTGGCCTGAAGATTGATGCCTGGGTCTAATTGAACCAAGGTGAAATCCACGCCGCCTTCGCTTACCTGAACCGTGTCTGAGATTGGCACAGGCCCATCGCTATCGAAAACTACAGTGCCGATCTCGCCCAACTCTTGGGTTCCGACTCGTGTCCCCGTACCGTCATAGGTCGAACCGTTGGCGCTGTCAGTGCAATGCCCGGCGGTTCCAAAGTAATAAATCTGCTTTACAGGGTCCACGAACAAGAACCCAACGGTGCAGGCTGGTGACCCCATGAAGTTACCAGGCCGCAGCTTTGCTGTTGCAGCATCTGCCCAAGTCGGTTTCCACAATGAGTCGGATGGGGATGGAGCCGGCGCAGGTGCGGGTGCAGGGACTGGTGCTGGTGCTGGTGCCGGAGAGGGGGCAGACGACGGCGTTGGTGTTGTGGCAGGTGCAGGGGATGGCGCTGGCGACGGCGTTGAAATCGGACTCGGAGACGAGTTTGTGGTGCCACCGCCACAGGCACTGAGTATCGAAATGACCGATACGCCAAGCAGATTTTGAGCGATACGCAAGGTAAATCCCCTAACTTGAGTTGTAAGCGGCCTGGTCGCCAAACTGCACCGCCCTAACTTTTGTAGAGACCTCGAAGCCATCATTTTGGTCTGACGAGGCGGTGCTTCGAAAGAATGTTTTGGCCGCAATACCCGGCTGACCCTGCGCCAACGCGGCAGTCAGCAAAGCGTTGACTCGGTCTTGAGCGGTGGTTTATTTGGAATTAGATTTTGAAGTGAATGAAGCCTTTGCCAATCTAGTGAGCCACGAGCTACATCCTTAAGCAGGTAACACCACCGCTGGCTTCAATCCCAACTTCGCCGCCTTGCGCGCAAAGCGGCGGTCATCGAAGGTGGCCATGCCTTCGCAGGCTTGACTCAAGGCCCAATGCAAGGCGTCAGCAAACTCCGGCCCTTGGGTAGCGACTTGCAGGGCTTGCTGCACGGCGGCGGGTGATTCCAGCGCAAAGGCGGGGCTGCTGCTGAGGTGCTGCAACACGGTGAGCACCTGCTTTGACGACATCTCATAGCTGTTTTCGAGCACCCAATACAGCTCCTGCACGACGGTGATCGGCACAAAGCAGGGCGCGTGCGTTTGCAGCCACGCCAAGGCACGCTGGGTTTGGCGAGCGTCATCCTGCGTGTAGTAGCGCACCAAGAGGTTGGTGTCGGCGGCCCACATCAGCGCGGCTTTTTCTTGAAGCTCAAGCGCACGCCATCCCGCATCTGTGCCGTGGTGAGTGCAGGCCCGCTGTAGCCTGCCAGCCCCAGTCCGCTTTGCAGGGATTGCAGGATGTCGCTGCGGCTGGCTTCTTTCTGCACACGCAAGTGCAGGCCTTGGGCGTCTTCAGTGAACGACACCACCGCCCCCTCGCCAATGCCCCAGCGGTCACGCAGCGGCTTGGGGATGACCACCTGGCCCTTGCTGGAAACCTGTGCATTGAACATGACGTGCTCGCGCAAGTAAGAATGGTGGTAAGACTAACAGCGCACCGGCACAGCTGCCAAACCCTGCTCACAAGACGCTGACTGAAAAATTGCACAAGAGCTTCAGCAGGCGGTTCGCTTCTTGCTTCACAATCCCTCATTGAGCAGCAAATACAGGGATTAGAACCAAGCATGTCCATCCACGCCGCCATCCACCACGTCACGCACTACCGCTATGAAAAGCCGGTGACGATGGGGCCACAGCTCATCCGTCTCAGGCCTGCGCCGCATTCGCGCACAGCGGTGCTGAGCTATGCGCTGCACATCGAACCTGCCAAGCATTTCCTCAACTGGCAGCAGGATGCCTTTGGCAACTGGCTGGCGCGGGTGGTGTTCCCCGAGGCCATCACCGAGTTCAAGGTGACGGTCGATTGCGTTGCCGACATGGCGGTCTACAACCCTTTCGATTTCTTCGTGGAGGAATACGCCGAGCACTATCCCTTCTCGTACCAAGGCGAGCTGATCGAGGACCTGAAACCCTATCTGCGCAAGGAGAAGGGTGGCAGGAAGTTCGATGCGCTGCTGGCCGGCCTGCCACGCACGAAGCAGCGGATGGTGGATTTTCTGGTCGGCCTCAACGCCCGCCTGCAACACGATGTCGCCTATACCATCCGCATGGAACCGGGCGTGCAGACGCCGGAAGACACCCTCACCAAGGCCAGCGGCAGCTGCCGCGATTCGGCCTGGCTCTTGGTGCAGCTGCTGCGGCACCTGGGCTATGCCGCGCGCTTTGTGTCGGGCTACCTGATCCAGCTCACGCCGGATCAGAAATCACTCGACGGGCCAAGCGGTACCGAGACTGATTTCACCGACCTGCACGCCTGGTGCGAGGTGTATCTGCCGGGTGCGGGCTGGGTGGGACTTGACCCGACATCGGGCCTGTTCTGCGGCGAGGGGCACATCCCGCTCTGCGCGACGCCAGAGCCTGCGACTGCCGCGCCCGTGACTGGCGGCTTCACCTTTGCGCGCGGGCCGGATGAGCCCGATCTCGACATCGCGTTCGGCCACGAGATGAAAGTGACGCGCCTCAGCGAAACGCCGCGCATCACCAAGCCCTATACCGAAGAGCAATGGGCGGCGATCCAGCAACTGGGCGATGCGGTGGATGCGCGCCTCGACGCAGGCGACGTGCGCCTGACCATGGGCGGCGAGCCGACCTTCATCAGCATCGACGACTTTCAGGGTGCGGAGTGGAACACCGCCGCTGTCGGTCCCACCAAGCAGGCGCTCGCCAACAATCTGCTGCTGCGCCTGCGCGAGCGTTTCGCCCCCGGCGCGCTGCTGACGCACGGCATGGGCAAGTGGTATCCCGGCGAGCAGTTGCCGCGCTGGGCCTATGGCATGTACTGGCGCAAGGACATGGAGCCGATCCTGCGCGCGGGTGTGATCGAGTCCACCGTGCCCGCCTATGACAAGCCGACACCCGGCACTGATCCCGGCCGCAGCCACGCCGAGCGTGTGAAGAGTGCGGGCCTGTTGATGCGCGGTATCGCGGCGCGTATCCGGGTCAACCCCGACAACGCCCTGCCCGCCTTCGAGGATGCCTTCTACTACCTGCACCGCGAGCGGCAGTTGCCGCCCAATGTCTCGACGCTCGACTCGAAGTTGAAAGACGAGGAAGAACGCGCCCGTCTCGCCCAGGTGTTCGAGCGCGGCCTGGAAGTGCCGCGCGGCTACGTGCTGCCGGTGCAACGCTGGCAGGCACAAGCCTGGGTCAGCGAGCACTGGAAACCCCGCACGGGCCGATTGCAACTGATGCCGGGGGATTCGCCCTTGGGCTTTCGCCTGCCGCTGGAGTCACTCCCGCATGTGCCTGCCGACGCCTACCCGTACCTGCACGAGGCCGATCCCTTCGCGATCCACAATGCCCTGCCCCGCCGCTTCGCGCAGCCGTTTCTGCAACTGCCCGCCACCGAGCAGGAGCAGCGCCACAGCAAGCAACGCCTGCTGACCGATGAGCTGCTCGCCACCCGCAAGGGCAACGACTACGCCGAAGGCACCGTGCGCACCGCGATGGCGGTCGAGCCCAGAGGCGATCATCTCTATGTGTTCATGCCGCCCACCGCCAACGCCGACGATTTTCTGGAGCTGATTGCCGCAGTCGAAGACACCGCCGCCGAACTACAGCTGCCGGTGCGTATCGAGGGCTATCCACCGCCCAACGACCCGCGTCTGGAGGTGCTGAAAATCACCCCCGACCCCGGCGTGATCGAAGTCAATGTGCAGCCTGCGGCCTCGTGGAAGGAGTTGAACCACATCGTCGAAACCGTCTACGAACAGGCGCGTCTGACGCGGCTGACGGCAGAGAAGTTTCTGGTCGATGGCCGCAGCGTCGGCTCCGGCGGTGGCGCGCACATCGTGGTGGGTGGTGCCAAGCCTGAGGACTCGCCCTTCCTGCGCCGTCCCGACATGCTGGGTTCACTGGTGCGCTTCTGGCAAAACCATCCGAGCCTGAGCTACTTCTTCAGCGGCTTGTTCATCGGCCCCACCAGCCAGCACCCGCGCGTCGATGAGGCACGCGATGCCAACCTCTACGAACTCGAAATCGCACTCGCCCAACTGCCCAGGCGCGGCGCAGAGGTGCCTCTCTGGTTAGTGGATCGCATCCTGCGGCATCTGCTGACCGATCTCACCGGCAACACCCATCGCAGCGAAATCTGCATCGACAAACTCTATTCACCCGACAGCGCCACCGGACGTCTGGGCCTGGTCGAGTTCCGCGGTTTCGAGATGCCGCCGCATGTGCGCATGAATCTCGCCCAGCAGCTGCTGCTGCGCGCGCTCATCGCACATTTCTGGGAGCAGCCCTACGAGGGCGAGCTGGTGCGCTGGGGCACTGCCCTGCATGATCGTTTTCTGCTGCCGCACTATCTCTGGCGCGATCTGGTCAGCGTGCTGGATCAGCTGCGCAGCGCGGGCTTCGCCTTTGACAACAGCTGGTTCGCGCCGCACTTCGAGTTTCGCTTTCCCACCCACGGCACGGTGCGTTTCGGCGAGGTGGAAATCGAGCTGCGCCACGCGCTGGAATGCTGGAATACCTTGGGCGAGGAACCCGGCGGCGGCGGCACCGCGCGCTATGTCGACAGCTCGGTCGAGCGTCTGCAAATCAAGGTAAGTGGCCTGACACAGGGCAAGCACCTCATTACCGTCGCCGGTCGCCGTCTGCCTCTGACGGCCACCGGCACCCAGGGCGAGTACGTGGCCGGCCTGCGCTATCGCGCCTGGCAGCCTGCGAGCTGCCTGCACCCCACCATCGGTGTGCATACACCGCTGATCTTCGATCTCTACGACGCCTGGGCCAAGCGTGCGGTGGCGGGCTGCACCTATCACGTCATGCACCCGGCGGGCCGCAACTACGACAGTTTTCCGGTCAACGCCTATGAAGCCGAAGCACGCCGCCTCGCGCGCTTCTCGACCTTGGGTCACACGCCGGGCAGCTACTGGCCGCGTGAGGAGAAAATCAATCCCGAATATCCCCTGACGCTGGATCTGCGTCGCTTCTAGGCAATCAATACACCACGAACCGCAGGCGTCCCACCAGCTGGCCGCCTGCGGTGCGGATATCGACGCGCCATTTGCCACGCGGGTCTGCATCAAAGTTCTGCTTGCGGGTCCAGGTACGCCAGCCGCGCCCCTTGCCGTCGCTGCCCTCGATGACGGCAGGGATACGGTCGATCACCCTGCCATCGTGATGCCAGTCAAAACTCAGGGCCTGCGTCAGCCCACGCGGCGCATGGATGGCGGTGTAGACAATCAGTCCTTCGCGTTGCAGCCGGCTTCTCTCTATGTAGGTGATCGGCGGGCCGGGTTGCAAGGCATTGATCTCGGTGGTCATCCGGGACTCGGTCAATCGCAGACCTGCTGGCGGCAGCCATCGTGCGAGCACTGTCACCACAGCCACTACGACAATGACAGGCAGCGCCGCGCGCAGGCAGACCAGGATGCCCTTACGCTCTGACAAGAGTCGGGGCAATGCGGCCACGAAGGCCAGCAGGGCAATGACGGACGCCACCAGTGCAGCCTTCTGGATCGGCAGGTGCAGGGCGACCGGCAGCAGCACCAGTGCCGTGATCCAGGTGCAATAGACCTGGAACGCTACCGCCGCATCGGGTGAGCGGGCGATCCAGCGCTCGTAGACCGGATCGAGCGTGCTGAGCAGTGCCGCCAGGCACAGCACGGCGACGAACAGGCCATGCGCGAGGTCCAGCTGCGAGGCACCCAGCACGAAAGGCAGCGAAAAGAACAGCAGCTCCTGTTGCAGCGATTGGGTCACGAAACAGGCAACTGCTGGTGAGAGGCGACCCTTGGTGAAACGCTGCAACCAGCGGCCCGCGACATTCTCGAGCAGCAGCCAGAACCAGCTCAGCAGCACCGTGAGGGCCATGATCCGGGCCAGCGTCGGTCCCCGCTCGATGGCGACGTAACCGATCCAGCCCGCGAGAAAACTGGCGACCGGCAACAGCCATTGCCAGCGTCCCCATCGGGCCAGCGATGCAGATGGGGACTCGACGGTGGTGGTCATTGGCGGATGATGGATATGCCGGACAGTATCGTCATCCACGGCGCTGGCCGATGGCTGAACCAAGCCTGCGCCGCAGTGTCCATTTTCTGGTTGTCACTGCCAGGATGCCCTCATGAGTATCGCCAAGTTCTGCCTTCAAACACCGTCGGCCCTCTTGCTGGTGGCCTGTGCCGCAGGCCCTGTGCAGCGTATCGAACGCGATCCTGCGGCATTCGCAGCCTTGTCCGCAGAACAGCAGGCACGTGTCAGGGAGGGCGCGATCGGTGTCGGCTACGACCCGACCGCCGTGCGGCTGGCCTATGGAGAGCCCGACCGCATCGTCGAACGCGAGACGGCAGAGGGTCGCTCCGAAGTCTGGCTGTATTACGCCATCGTCCCGGCCCTTGCCGGCAGCGGCTATTGCACGCCGGCATTCCCCTACTACGGCCCCTCGTTCTACTGCCGCTCGGCCGCACCGAGCCAGTACGAAGAGCACACCCGCGTGGTTTTCAAGGACGGCAGGGTGGTCTCCGTGGAACGCGCCAGATAGCGACACGACCCGCGCGCGATGCTGCGCGATAATGCGCGCCTCACCGTTATTGAGGAGTACCCGCATGTCGCAGCAAGATCCCGTCGTCATCGTCTCTGCCACCCGCACCCCGATGGGCGCGCTGCAGGGCGTGTTTTCCAGCTTGAGCGCCAGCCAGCTCGGCGCGGTGGCGATCAAGGCTGCCGTGCAGCGGGCGGGCATTGCGGCTAACGACGTGCAGGAAGTGATCTTCGGCAACGTGCTCAGTGCGGGCCAGGGTCAGGCCCCGGCACGCCAGGCCATGCGCGGTGCCGGCCTGCCGGATTCCGCCAACGCCACCACCATCAACAAGATGTGCGGCTCGGGTCTGAAAGCCATCATGCTCGCGCACGACCTGCTGCTGGCCGGCAGCAACGAGGTGATGGTGGCAGGCGGCATGGAAAGCATGACCAATGCCCCGCACCTGCTCACCAGGATGCGCGGCGGCATCAAGTACGGCCACGGTGAAGTGCTCGACCACATGGCGGTGGATGGCCTCGAAGACGCCTACGAGCGCAAGACCCCGATGGGTGTGTTTGCCGAGCGCACTGCCGAAAAATACGGCTTCACCCGCGAGGCGCAGGATGCGTTTGCCATCGAATCGTTGCGGCGCGCCAAGCAAGCCAATGAAGACGGCAGCTTCGCTTTCGAGATTGCGCCAGTCGAAGTGGCGGGCAAGAAAGGCGCGGAGCAGATCAGCAAGGATGAAGGCCCCTACAAGGCCATGCCGGAAAAAATCCCGACGCTCAAGCCCGCCTTCAAGAAAGACGGCACCATCACGGCGGCCAATGCCTCATCCATCAATGACGGCGCGGCAGCCGTGGTGCTGATGCGCGCCTCTCAAGCAACGCGGCGCGACCTGAAACCACTGGCAAGGATCGTCGCCCACGCCAGCCATGCGCGACTGCCGGCGGAGTTCACCATCGCGCCGGTGGAGGCGATCAGCAAGGTGCTGGGCAAGGCGGGCTGGAACAAGCAGGAAGTCGACCTGTGGGAGATCAACGAGGCTTTTGCGGTGGTGACCATGGCCGCGATGCAGGAACACGGCCTCGACCATGCCAAGGTCAACCTGCATGGCGGTGCCTGCGCACTGGGCCACCCCATCGGCGCCAGCGGCGCGCGTATCGTCGCTACGCTGCTGGGTGCCTTGCAGAAATCCGGCGGCAAAAAAGGCATTGCCTCGCTTTGCATCGGTGGCGGCGAGGCGGTGGCGATCGCGGTCGAGATGCTCTGAGGCAAGCGGATCAAGCTATGCAGAGCTAGACCAGATTGTGATTTAAATAGTTACATCTCAATCCGTCATTCCGGCGAAAGCCGGAATCCAGTACAGGCAAGGTTTGTTTGACTTGAAGGACTGGATACCGGCTTAAAGCCGGTATGACGACGATTCTTGTGCCTGCACTTAAACGAGAAACGCTCTAAAGCGCGGTGCTCACACGCACGAGCATGCCGATGCGGGTGCTGTCGAGATAATGCAGGGTATCCATGCCCAGCCTGCGCCGCTGTTGCAGACGCAGGCCCTGAGCCTGGCGGTCGATACCCGGTTGCAGGTATTCGAGATCGGCGGTCAGCGCCGGATAGAGGCCGCCATGCAGCCGCAACCAGCCGCCGAGGCCGCTGATGCCATCGCCACCCGGCTGGTAGATGCGCAATGCGGCACCGCGCTCCTCCGGGGGTGACTGCTGCAGCCAGCTCAGCCGCAGCAGCGGGGTGTAAATCCTGCTGGCCTTGAGCGCGGCCCATTCCACCGCCAAGGTGCTGCTGTTCTCCGGCAGCAGGGCAATGCCCTTGTAGGCCAGACCGCGCAGGTCATCGAGCGCAAACGCACCTTCGCTATCGGGGTGCCGTGGCGGGGTGGCGCGTTCGACAGCGGAGGGTGGGTTGAGAAAGATCAGCACATCCACGCGCAGGCGCTCCGCCATCGCAAGGCCGGGCAGCACCAGCAGCAGCAGGGCGATGGCGAGCCGGTTCATCCGGCCAGTGCGCCGAGCAGCTTGCCCAGGCTTTCCACCCGGTCTTCGACCGTCGGCATCTCGGCCGTGATGTGCAGTTTCTTCTGGCCTTCGAGC
>JAKFXK010000015.1 GCA_021731445.1 Nevskiaceae bacterium
CGCGACGAGGCGCTGCTCTCGATGACCTACACGGCAGCCAAGAAAGTCATTGCCGGCAAAACACCGGGGCTGCAACTGCATCAGGCGTTTTTCTGGCGCGGATTCACCGAAATGACGCCGCAGGCGGACAACGTCACCAGCTTCCAGCAGTTGGTCGGCAAGGGCCTTCTCGTCACCGGGCCGACTGCGGGCGGCAAGAACGGAGGGCCCGATCTGATTTTTCAGGCCGCCATCAAACGCGCGGGTTACACGGTGGCTGATTTCAAGATTTGCTATCTGCCGGTGCTCGAAGCGGCACCGATGATCGCTCAGCAGCAATTGATGAACAGCAATGCGGCCTGTGACCCCAGCTTCAATTTTCCGCCCTCCGGGATTTCGCTGGTGGAGCCCGCCGCGACAGGCCTAGCTTTTCAGACCACCATCCCGATGAGCGGCACACAACGCATCGTCAAGTCCATTGACTTCCAAGCCCTGTTTACGGGCTACACCGCCTGGCCCAGCATGCAGCTGCCGCACGGGGGCTTCTCGGTGTTGCAGGCCGTGGCCGACAGCGCAGAGCGCAGTGCGACTGTGGATGCGGTGCTCAAGGCGTATGCGGCAGGCGCGAACGAGATTGCGGCGGCCAAGGGCAATCCGGCGGCCACCAACGAGATCGCCACGGTGATCTCCAACGGCATCAAGACCTACTACGGGCAATACGGCCTGGACTTGCCCGCGCAAGTCATTGGCCTGGCGATTACCCAGGGCGAGCTGGTATTCCGCACCGACCTGAAGAATGCCGCATTGCAAAACGATCTCAACGGGTTTCTGACCGAGGTGGTCGGCAGTGCGCCACCGGCCTCGTTCTACCGCCCTTGACTGGGGATCAGCCTAATCCGCAGGCCCCTGAGACCGATCCGCATACCAGTAGCCCCACAGCCGATGCCATTGGTAGAGCTGGGTGACACTGGCATAGCCCCGGCAGCCGAAGATCGACGCCCTGAGGTCGGCAGGCTGGCCGAAGCCATCCGTCACCGCCAGCGCACCGGTGAAGTCCTGCTCGCGGGTGTATTCGGCGCGCACCACCACGGTGGGCATGCCTGCCGCGGTGGCGGCGGCCAGACCGATGGCGGAGTCTTCAAACGCCAGGCATTCGCAGGGCTTGAGGTTCAGTGCGGTGGCGGCGCGCAGATAGGCTTCCGGGTCGGGCTTCTTGCGCGTCACGTCCTCACCGGCGACCACCACCGAAAACCAGTGTGCTTGGCAGGGTGCGGACAGGGTCGCCAGCAGGGCCTCGACATTGACGCTGGAGGTGGTGGTGGCAATGGCGATTTGCAGGCCTTCTTCCCAGGCACTGCTCAAGAGGCTGCACAGGCCCTCGCGCAGTTGCACCGCACCCTCACGCACCAGCTGCGCGTAGTGGCTGTTCTTGGCGCGGTGCAGGGTAGATAGCCTGGCGCTGGCCTCGCTGCCGCTGGCGGCCTGGGGATCGACCTGCTGCCAGTAGTGCAGCATCCGCTCCCGGCCGCCAGGGATGGCGATCAGCTGGCCGTATTCGGCCACCCCCCAGTGCCAGTCCAGACCAGCCTCGGTGAAGGCCCGGTTGAAGGCCACGCGATGACCATCGCGCTCGGTCTCGGCCAGCGTGCCATCGACATCGAAGATCAGGCCGCGCAGTACGCTCATGCAGCGGCAATCGCCTGCCGCAGTTGCTGGATCACCGCCGCATAGTCCGGCTTGCCGAAGATGGCGGAACCGGCGACGAAGGTATCGGCCCCCGCAGCGGCGATGGCGGCGATGTTGTCGGGCTTGACGCCGCCATCCACTTCGAGCCGGATCGCGCGCCCGCTGCGTTGCTGAATCGCGTCGAGCCGCAGCCGCACCGCGCGCAGCTTGTCGAGCGTGCCCGCGATGAACGACTGCCCGCCAAAGCCAGGGTTGACCGACATCAGCAGCACCAGATCGAGTTGATCTTCGACATGGTCGAGCACGGAGAGCGGGGTTGCCGGATTGAGCACCAGACCGGCCTTGCAGCCCTGCTCGCGGATCAGCGCCAGCGTGCGATGCACATGGCGCGAGGCTTCGGGGTGAAAGGAGATCAGGCCCGCACCCGCCTTGGCGAACTGGGGCACCAGCGCATCCACCGGCTCGACCATCAGATGCACGTCGATCAGCGCTTCTCCGGCATGCGGCTTGATCGCCTCGCAGACCATCGGGCCGATGCTGAGATTGGGGACGTAGTGGTTGTCCATCACGTCGAAGTGGATCCAGTCCGCACCGGCGGCGAGCACCGTGCGCACCTCCTCGCCCAGGCGCGCGAAGTCCGCCGCCAGCAGGCTCGGCGAGAGGATGGCTGGCAGGGCGGCCATCAGTGGATCACCGGCTTCAGCTCGCCCTTGGCATAGCGGCTGGCGAGTTTTTCCAGCGGCACCGGCTTGATCTTGGCGGCCTGGCCCGCGCAGCCAAACGCCTCGAAGCGCAGGGTGCAGATGTCCCGCGCGGCCGCCGTTGCCGCCTTGAAGAAGGCGCGCGGATCGAACTCCTCCGGCTTCTCGGCCATGAGCTTGCGCATCGCGCCGGTCATGGCGAGGCGAATGTCGGTGTCGATGTTCACCTTGCGCACGCCGTGCTTGATGCCCTCCTGGATCTGCCCCACCGGCACGCCGTAGGTTTCCTTGATGGCACCGCCGTATTGGCGGATGACCTCCAGCCATTCCTGCGGCACCGAGCTGGAGCCGTGCATCACCAGATGAGTGCCGGGGATGCGGGCATGGATGGCCTTGATGCGGTCGATGGCGAGGATGTCGCCGGTGGGCGGCCGCGTGAACTTGTAGGCGCCATGACTGGTGCCGATGGCGATGGCGAGTGCATCCACCCCGGTCGCGCGCACGAAGTCCGCCGCCTGATCGGGGTCGGTGAGCAGCTGCGCGTGGTCGAGCGTGCCTTCGGCACCGGAGCCATCCTCCTCGCCCGCCGTGCCGGATTCGAGCGAGCCGAGGCAGCCCAGCTCGCCCTCCACCGACACGCCGACCGCATGGGCCATGTCCACCACGCGGGCGGTGACGGCGACGTTGTAGTCATAGCTCGCGGGCGTCTTCATGTCTTCCTTCAGCGAGCCATCCATCATCACGCTCGAAAACCCGCTCCGGATCGAGGCCTGGCACACCGCTGGCGAGCCGCCGTGATCCTGGTGCAGGCAGATCGGTAGCTGCGGGTATTGCTCGATGGCGGCCTCCACCATGCGCCGCAGAAAGGCCTCGCCGGCGTATTTGCGCGCGCCCGCTGAGGCTTGCAGGATCACCGGCGCATCGCAGGCATCCGCCGCTTGCAGGATGGCCTGGATCTGTTCGAGGTTGTTGATGTTGAACGCGGGCAGGCCGTATTGATGTTCGGCGGCGTGGTCGAGCAGCTGGCGCAGGGCGATGAGGGCCATCAGGTTTTTCCTCCAGTGGTTTCGCGGCAGTGAACGGTGCCGCGCGCCCAGGGCGCGCAGTCGCCGATGGCCGCTGGCAGCTCGGCGAGGGTGGCGAGAATGCGGTCGGGCTTTTCGTCGGCAATCGGCTGACCACCGTTGTAGCCATAGGGCACAGCCCAGAAGGCGATACCCGCGTTGCGCGCGGTGGCGGCATCCACCGAGGAATCCCCAACCAGCACCGTATGGCGCGCCTCGACGCCATGCACTTGCAGGCAGTGCTGCACCGTGGCGGGGTCGGGCTTCTTGAAGCCGAAGCTGTCGCCCGCCACGACGGTATCGAAGTAGTCCGTCAGCCTGTGCACGGCGAGCACCTGGCGCACGAAGCGTTCTTCCTTGTTGGTGACCATCGCCGTGGCGACGCAGCGTTTCTGCAAGCCCTTCAAGCACTCCACCACACCGGGGAACAGTTGGCTGCGGGTGCCGCAGTGCCGGTGGTGCGACTCGCTGAACAGCTCCATCAAGTGGGCCAGATGGGCGCTGCCGCGAATCTCCTCGTCGCTGGCGTGGGTGGTGTGCTTCCAGGCCCGCAGCATGGTTTCGCGCGCGCCGTGGCCAATCCAGTTGCGGATGGTGTGGCTGCAAATGTGCTCATGCCCGCAGGCTTCCAGCACGTCGTTGATGGTGTCGGCGATCTCCGGGGCGGTATCCACCAGGGTGCCATCGAGATCGAACAGGACGAGATTGAACATGGTGCGCATCAGTTGTCGGATCGGATGAAACGCTGCGCCTGCTGGCGCTCGATGACCGCCAGCGCGGTCTGCACCACGCGCTCGGCAGTCAGACCAAAGTGGGCGAACAGCGCCGCTGCCGGGGCGGATTCCCCAAAGCTCTCGATGCCCATCACCGCGCCGCTGTGGCCGACGTATTTCCACCAGAGATCAGGCTGGGCGGCCTCCACCGCCACCATCGGCACGCGGCCGAGCACCCTGGCACGCCACTCTGCGGACTGGCGGTCGAACACGCTCGTGCAGGGCATCGACACCAGGCGCACGGCCACTTTCTGCACCACGAGCTGCCGGGCAGCCTCCACCACCAGCGCCAGCTCCGAGCCGGTGGCGAGCAGGGTCACGGCGGCCTCGCTGGCCTCCTGCAACACATACCCCCCGCGACGGATGTGGCTGGGGTCGGCCTTCGCGGTGAGCGCCGGCAGATTCTGGCGCGACAGCAGCAGGGCGCTGGGGCCGTTGTCGCGGCGCAATGACATCTCCCAGGCGATGAAGGTTTCCACCGCATCCGCAGGCCGCCAGACATCGAGCTGCGGGATGAGCCGCAGCGAGGGCGCGTGCTCGATGGACTGGTGCGTGGGGCCATCCTCGCCCAGGCCAATCGAGTCGTGGGTGAAGACGTGGATCACCCGCTGGCGCATGAGGGCCGCCATGCGGATGGCATTGCGGCTGTAGTCGCTGAAGGTGAGAAAAGTGCCGCCGTAGGGAATGAAGCCGCCGTGAAGCGCCATGCCATTCATCACTGCCGCCATGTCGAACTCGCGCACGCCATAGCTCAGGTGATTGCCTGGGGCGTCGCGCCCGGCGACGACGCAGCCCTTGAAGTTGGTGAGATTCGAGCCGGTCAGATCCGCCGATCCACCGAAGCATTCCGGCAGCTGGGGTGCGAGCGCATCCAGCGCCTGTTGTGAGGCCTTGCGGGTAGCAATGGCTGCCGTCGCTTGCTGCACCTGGGCGAGTGCCTGCTGGACGGCCGCATCGAAATCCGCAGGGAGCTGGCCCTGCATGCGGCGCAGAAACTCCGCCGCCAGTCGCGGATGAGTATTGCGGTAGGCCGCAAACAGCCGCTGCCAGTCAGCATTGCGCGCAGCCCCTGCGGCGCGCGCGTCCCAGGCGGCAGCGACATCGGCGGGTAGCTCGAAGGGGCCAGCCTCCCACTGCAAGGCGGCGCGGGTGGCGGTGATCTCGGCGGCGCCCAGCGGTGCGCCATGCACTTCGTGGGTGCCAGCCTTGTGCGGCGAGCCCATGCCGATGGCGGTCTTGCAGCAGATCAGCGTCGGCTTGCCATCGGGCTGGCTGGACTGCTGCCGCGCTGCGTTGAGGGCGGCATCGACCGCGTCGGCATCGTGGCCGTCCACCGCAGCGATGACGTTCCAGCCATAGGCGCGGAAGCGCGCGGGCGTATCGTCGGTGAACCAGCCCTCGACGTGCCCATCAATCGAGATGCCGTTGTCGTCGTAGCAGGCGATGAGCTTGGAGAGCCTGAGCGTGCCCGCCAGCGAGCACACCTCGTGGCTGATGCCCTCCATCAGGCAGCCGTCGCCGAGAAACACATAGCTGTGGTGATCGACGATGTCGAAGCCCGGCTGGTTGAACTGCGCCGCCAACAGCTTCTCGGCCAGCGCCATGCCGACGGCATTGGCAAGACCCTGACCCAGCGGGCCAGTGGTGGTCTCGACACCGGGCGTGACGCCTACCTCCGGGTGACCCGGCGTCTTGCTGTGCAATTGGCGGAAGCACCGCAGCTCGTCCATGGGCAGCTCGTAGCCAGTGAGATGCAGCAGGCCATAGAGCAGCATCGAACCATGCCCGTTGCTGAGCACGAAGCGGTCGCGGTTGGGCCAGATCGGGTCGGCGGGGTCGTGGCGCAGGTGACGGCTCCACAGCACCTCGGCGATTTCGGCCATGCCCATCGGCGCACCGGGGTGGCCGGACTTGGCCTGCTCGACCGCGTCGATGGCGAGAAAGCGCAGGGCATGCGCCATGCGCGCGCGCAGTGCGGGGCTGATCTCCATGCTCTAGGCCCTCCGCTTCAAATCCATCAGCCGCAGGATCATCGGCGTCAGGATCAGTTGCAGTGCCAAGCCCATCTTGCCGCCCGGCACGGCGATGGAATTGGGCCGGCTCATCCAGGAGTTTTGGAGCATCGACAGCAAATAGGGAAAGTCGATGCCGTGCGGGTCGGTGAAGCGGATCACCACCAGGCTTTCGTCGGCGCTGGGGATGTCGCGCGCGATGAAGGGGTTGGAGGTATCCACCGTCGGCACCCGCTGAAAGTTCACATGCGTCCGCGAGAACTGCGGGCAGATGTGGTTCACGTAGTCCGGCATCCGCCGCAGGATGGTGTCCACCACCGCCTGCTGCGAGTAGCCGCGCATGTTCTTGTCGCGGTGCAGCTTCTGGATCCATTCGAGATTGATGATCGGCACCACGCCGATCAAGAGGTCCGCGTGGCGGGCGACATTCACCATGTCATCGGCATAGCCGCCGTGCAGCCCTTCGTAGAACAGGAGGTCAGTGCCTTCCTCGCTCTGCAACCAGGGCGTGAAGGTGCCAGGCTCCTGCTGGTAGGGCGCGGCCTCGGCGGCATCGTGCAGGTAGTGGCGTTGCTGGCAGCGGCCGGATTCCGAAAACTGCGCGAAGGTGTTTTCCAGCTCTTCCAGCAGATTCGCCTCCGGCCCGAAGTGACTCAGCGGGCCCACCTCGCTCTTCTCCCGTTCGGCCATCGCCGCCTTCATCCCTTTGCGGTCGAAGCGGTGGAAGGAATCGCCCTCGATCACCGTGGCCTTGAGTTTTTCCCGGCGGAAGATGTGCTCGAAGCTCTTCATCACCGTGGTGGTGCCAGCGCCCGATGAGCCGGTGACGGCCACGATGGGATGTTTGATCGACATGGGTTCTCCTCCCTGTGGGTTCGGGATTGCTTCAGGTCTGCTGCGGGCTAGCTCTCAGTGCGGTAGAGCGAGCGTTCCTTGAACAGTGGCGAGTGATAGGGCTTGTCGGTGCCGCCGTCGTACTCGGCGTGATACCGCTCGATGCGCTCGATCTCGTGGCGCGAGCCGAAGGCCACCGGCACGCGCTGGTGCAGGGCCTCCGGCTGCACTTCCAGCATCCGCCCGCGCCCGGTGGAGGCGGCACCACCGGCCTGTTCGACGACGAAGGCGATGGGATTGGCCTCGTACATCAGCCGCAGGCGGCCCGGCTTGCCGGGGAACTTGGTGTCGCGCGGATACATGAACACCCCGCCGCGCATGAGGATGCGATGCACGTCGGCCACCATCGAGGCGATCCAGCGCATGTTGAAGTCGCGGCCCCGGATGCCGGTGGCGCCGGCCTGGCACTCGGAGACATAGCGTTGCACCGGCGGCTCCCAGAACCGCTCATTGCTGGTGTTGATGCCGAACTCGCTGCTGTCGGGCGCGATGCGGATCTCCGGGTGCGTGAGCACGAAGTTGCCGATCTCGCGGTCGAGCGTGAAGCCATGCGTGCCCTTGCCAACCGTCAGCACCAGCATGGTGGCCGGGCCATAGATGGCATAGCCCGCCGCGATCTGGCGCACGCCGGGCTGTAGAAAGTCCCGCTCGATGGGTGCGGCCTCGCTGCCATGCCGCAGCACCGAGAAGATGGTACCGACCGAGACATTCATCTCGACGTTGGAAGAGCCATCGAGCGGATCGAAGACCAGCAGATACGGCCCGCGCTGGAAATCTGGCGGTATCTGCAAGGGCTCCTCGTGTTCCTCCGAGGCCATGCCCGCGACCAGGCCACCCCATTCGCAGTGATCCATGATTGCCTCGTCGGCGAGCATGTCGAGCTTCTTCTGCTCTTCGCCGTGGATGTTGGCGGCACCCGCGCCGCCGTAGTGGCCGCCGAGCGCGCCCTTGCCGGTCATGGCGGCAATGGTTTTGACCGCTGCCGCCATGTCCACCAGAAGGCCGGCGAGCTGACCACCGTCACCCGCGTCATTGAGCTGCTCGATCAGAAACTTGGAGAGCGTGGTGCGACCCGAATACATGCGCATGGTGAGCCTCTAGGGGTAAGGTGCGTCGGGGAGAGAGGCGGTGTTCACGCCGAACACGCGGCTGGCACGGATGTCGGCGGCGCTGATCTGGCTCAAGGCCTCGGCCGTGAGCGCGCTGCCACTGCCCTGTGCCTGGCTGAACAGGCGATTGGCCTGCCGAAGCCGCACACGATCCAGCGCATTGCGCATGGAGCGGGCATTGGCAAAATGCGGCTGCTGGATGCGCCGCGCGATGTAATCCCTGAGTGCCCGCTCGCCCTCGGCATCGACGTGGTAGTGCATCTGCACCAGCATCTGCTGGGCGATGGCGAGCAGCTCGTCTTCGCCGTAGTCGGGGAAATCAATGTGGTGCGCGATGCGCGAGGACATTCCAGGGTTGGACTGGAAGAAGGTGTCCATGCGGTTCTTGTAGCCCGCGAGAATCACCACCAGGTCATCGCGCTGGTTCTCCATCACCTGCAAGAGAATCTCGATGGACTCCTGCCCATAGTCGCGCTCGTTCTCTGGCCGGTAGAGGTAGTAGGCCTCGTCGATGAACAGCACGCCGCCCATCGCCCTCTTCAGCACCTCTCTGGTCTTGGGCGCGGTGTGACCGATGTACTGGCCGACGAGGTCATCGCGCGTCACCGACACCAGATGGCCTTTGCGCACATAGCCCAGGCGGTGAAGGATGCTCGCCATGCGCAGGGCAACCGTGGTCTTGCCGGTGCCGGGATTGCCGGTGAAGCACATGTGCAGGCTGGGGGCCGAGGCCTCCAGCCCCAGTTGCTGGCGCGCCTTGGTCACGAGCAGGTAGGCGGCGATCTCGCG
Organism: Nevskiaceae bacterium; assembly: GCA_021731445.1. GTDB lineage: Bacteria > Pseudomonadota > Gammaproteobacteria > Nevskiales > Nevskiaceae > Stagnimonas. The sequence continues at coordinate 9,008 of JAKFXK010000015.1, forward strand.
CAGCCGCCGCTTCACCGGTGCCAGGCCCACCAGCTCGGCGTCGAGCTGGTCGAGCACGGGCGTGATCTCGCTGGCACTGAGCAGCGCCTGCAAGTCCACGGCAGGCGGCAGATCGGGCGCGGACATGGCGGCCTCCAGCTATTGCCCGTACCGCTCGCCTTCAGGCTTATCGGTGGCGTAGGACGAGATGCGGTAGCGGATGTTGCGGCCTTCCACCTCCGTGCGGGCAAGACCAAAGCCCGGCTCGCGCGTTGGCCGGTTGACGAGGTAGCTCATCTTTAGCGACTCCACGCCGCGCGTGGAATCGAAGGCGGTGACGCGAACGTAGTGCTGCGGAAAGGTTTTGCGGCAGCTGTTGATCTCCGCGAGGATGCCGACTGCATCCTTCAGGTCGAACATGGGATTGCCGAACATTTCCCAGTAGGTGTTGCGCGGATGCGGGTCGTCGGTGTACTCGATGCCGACCGCCCAATTGTTCTTCAGGGCGAACTCGATCTGGGCGGTGATCTGCGGGTCTGTGAGGTCGGGCAGAAAGGAGAACTGGCCTTGGGTAAGGCGCTGGTTGGTGTTGGTCATCATGGCTTTGTGCTCCTACGCCGAAGCGGTAGCGGTAGCGGTGGGCAGGAAGTCACCGGTATCGGTGGACTCGTAGTTGAACTGGATGTCGCCCCAGGTCTCGATGGCCTGTTTCAGCGGGCTGCACCACTGCGCGGCGGCCTTGAGAATCTGCGGGCCCTCGTTCCAAATGTCGCGGCCCTCGTTGCGGGCCAGCACCATCACTTCGAGTGCGACGCGGTTCGCCGTCGCCCCAGCCTGGATGCCCATGGGATGGCCGATCGTGCCGCCGCCGAACTGCAACACCACGTCCTCACCGAGGTAGGTCAGCAGCTGGTGCATCTGCCCGGCGTGGATGCCACCGGAAGCCACCGGCATCACCTTGTTGAGCGAGGCCCAGTCCTGGTCAAAGAACAGGCCGTGTTCGAGATTGGTCTTGGTCGAGGTTTCGCGCAGGGTGTCGTAGAAGCCGGCGATCATCGCCGGGTCGCCTTCGAGCTTGCCGACCACTGTGCCGGCGTGGATGTGGTCGACTCCGGCCATGCGCATCCATTTGCAGATGACGCGGAAGTTCATGCCGTGGTTCTTCTGCCGCGAGTAGGTGCTGTTGCCGGCGCGGTGCAGGTGCAGGATCACGTCGTTCTTTCGCGCCCATTTCGCCATCGACTGAATCGCGGTGTAGCCGATGACGAGGTCGATCATGATGATCGCGGCGCCGAGCGACTTGGCGAACTCGGCACGCTCGTACATTTCCTCCATCGTGCCGGCAGTCACGTTGAGGTAATGGCCCTTCACTTCACCGGTGGCAGCGGCGGCCTTGTTCACCGCCTCCATGCAGTAGAGGAAACGGTCACGCCAGTGCATGAAGGGCTGGCTATTGATGTTCTCGTCGTCTTTCACGAAATCAAGGCCGCCCTTGAGGGCCTCGTAGACCACGCGGCCATAGTTGCGACCCGACAGGCCGAGCTTGGGCTTGGTGGTCGCGCCGAGCAGGGGGCGGCCGAACTTGTCGAGGCGCTCACGCTCCACCACGATCCCCGTTGCGGGGCCCTGGAAGGTCTTGAGATAGGCCACCGGAATACGCATGTCCTCCAGGCGCAGTGCCTTCACGGCCTTGAAGCCGAAGACATTGCCGATGATCGAGGCGGTGAGATTGGCGATGGAGCCCGGCTCGAACAGATCGAGGTCGTAGGCGATCCAGGCGAACACCTGCTGTGGCGTGCTCGTCCCAGGCCCTGTGTTGGGCACCTTATCCACCCGGTAGGCTTTGGCGCGATATAGCTCGCAGGCGGTGAGGCGATCCGTCCAGACCACGGTCCAGGTTGCGGTGGAGGATTCGCCCGCCACCGCAGCGGCGCATTCCTCTGCATCGACGCCATCCTGCGGCGTGATACGGAACAGCGCGATCACGTCGGTATCCAGAGGCACATAGTCGGGCTGCCAGTAGCCCATCTTCTTGTATTCCATCACCCCGGCGTCGTAGCGGCCGCGGATCTTTGCTGTTCTCACGTCTCCGATGTCGTTCATTGCAGCTCCTCTCGTTGTGTGCAGAGGATGCTATGGGGGGTATGGTTTAATCGCCATTCAGAAATGCTGACGACCCGGCTAAGGAAACCTGAATGCTGCATGTCACTGTTCGCCAGCTTCGCCTGTTCGTGGCCGTCGTCCATCACAAGAGTTTCGTGCGTGCGGCGGAAGAGCTGCATCTCACGCCACCTGCGGTCTCGATGCAGATCCGCCAGCTGGAAACCGAGGTGGGATTGCCGATGCTGGATCGCAGCGGCAGCAGCGTGGTGCCAACCATGGCAGGCGAGCACCTGCTGGTTCACGCCCGCCGCATGCTGGCCTCGCTCAAGGAGGCCGAAGATCTTGTCGCCCGCCTGCGCAAGGTGGAGACGGGCAGGGTGCAGATCGGCATGTTGGGCACGGCAAAGTACTTTCTGCCGCGCCTGCTCGCAGGATTCCTCAAGGAGCGCCCAGGTCTGGAATTGAAGATCACAGAAGGTAATCGCCAGCAGCTGGTGGACAGTCTGCATCGCAACGAACTGGACATTGCCATCATGGGTCGCCCGCCACGCGAGTTGGATACTCAGGCCGAGGCTTTTGCCGCACATCCGCTGGGTGTACTTGCAGCCCCCGATCACCGTCTGGCGGCGCTGGACCTGGTGCAGCCCGAACAACTGGCGGCAGAGCCTTTCATCCTGCGCGAGGCGGGCTCTGGCACCCGGCTGGTGATGGAGAGCGCCTTCCGCAATTGGCACATCAACCCGCCGGTGCTGATGCACATGAGCAGCAATGAGTCCATCAAGCAGGCGGTGATGGCAGGCCTTGGCCTGAGCTTTCTCTCGCTGCATGTCGCCGCGCCGGAGCTTCGGCGTGGCGAGATCAAGCTGCTGCGACTACCCGGCCTGAGCCTGCTGCGTCGCTGGCATGTGGTGCAGATTCGCGCACGACCCTTGTCGCCTGCGGCTGAAGCCTTGCGAAACTATGTGCTGGCAGAAGGCGCGACCGTGCTGGAGCGGCATCTGCCGCTGGCATCCATGCTGTTCGATGCGCAGCCGCTGGATGCGGGTAGTGATCCAGATGATCTGCATCCAGACTGAACTTTTCCATGCCTAAAACCAAACGGAGATTGCGACGATGGCCTTCTACGAAAACCAGATATTGCCGTTGCTGATTGACTGCGCCTGCGGCATGAAGGCCGTGCGGCGCGAGCGGGAGAAACTGATTCCGCAAGCGAAGGGCAGGGTGCTCGAAGTGGGCATCGGCACCGGCCTGAACCTGCCGCACTACGACGCCAGCCGCATCGAAAGCCTGCAAGGGCTTGATCCCGCCTGCGCCATGCATGCCAAGGCGAAACAACGCATGCAGACGGCCGGACTGGCGGTGGAGCTGATTCCACTCTCGGCGGAAAAGATACCGGCACCGGACGCCAGCTACGACACCGTGGTCTGCACCTTTACGCTGTGCAGCATCCCCGACGCAGCTGCTGCCTTGCACGAAATGCGGCGGGTGCTCGCTCCGGGTGGCCGTCTGCTGTTCTGCGAGCATGGCCGCGCGCCGGAGCCTGAGGTTCAAAGATGGCAAGACCGGCTGACCCCGATCTGGAAGCAGCTTGCAGGCGGCTGCCATCTCAACCGCGATGTGCCCGCCATGCTCACCGCTGGCGGATTCACAATCGGAGACATGCAGCAGCACTACCTCAAAGGTCCCCGGCCGATGACCTGGGTCAGCAGCGGCTGGGCGAGCTAAGACTGCTTGCTACTGAAGATCTCTCGCACTGCATCGAGCATTGCGGTGAGCCCGTGCTGCTTGCCAATTTGCAAAGCGGTTTCTGTGTCCCGCCCTTGAAGCCAAGCGGCCCGTAGTGCAAAAAGAGCGCCAACACGATTTCCGCTCGCGCAATGAACCAACGTGGAGTCGTTCCCAGCCTGGCTCAGCAGCGCATCAAAGCGCCGTACATTCTCAATGGAAAGATCGCCACGCCCACTGATCGGGAGGCAGTGGTAACCGATGCCCATCTCTGTGACTTCCGAGGCTTCATCAAAGCCGGCATCTTCAGTAGTCGGGCGCAGGTTGATGATCTGCTTCAGCCCCATCGCTTTCGCATCAACCAGCTGGCTTGCCGTGGGCTGGCCTCCAACAGCGAGCCGCGTCGAGAGGTGAATGACGTTGGGTAAGTGATAGTTCATGGCGAAGGGCGCACGGTTTGAAACGGACATAAATCATACCCCGCCGGGTAATGAGTGAAACCCTCTTTTAGCCATACTTCACCAGCAACTCGGATACTGAGTGCATCTTGCGAATGACATTGTCATTGGCATCCTCCGCGCAGGCTTCCAGTTCATAGGCGCAGGCCACGGCAGCAAAGAATGCCCGCTCCAATGCCCTCCGAGCCGCAGCCATTTGCTGCAAAACAGGTTCGCAATTCTCTTCACGCTCGATCATCGACTGGATGCCCCTGATCTGCCCTTCGATCCGTCGCAGCCGCGAGATGAGTGCCTGCTTTTGATCGGCCGAAGGCGATGGTTTGCCTGCCGCGACGGGGAGGGATGCTTTGCTAACAGCCTTTTTTAACTTGGTCATAGGGCGATCTGGTTGTGCAAAAAGATACGCTGGGGGGTATTATTTAGAAGCTGGCAACTAATAGACCAACAGCTCCAACAGCACCCCTACGAAGACATGGTAGCGGCATTGCCATGTTGCCTACAGCGGGATGAGGCGCGGAGGTCAGGTCATTAGCGGACAGTTGCGGCACTCAAGAACTACCCAGACCGGAATACGACCATGACCATCACTGACTTTACGCCTGTCACAGGCCTGCTTGGAGGCCTAATGATCGGCCTTGCAGCCATCGTCCTGCTTCTCGGCACTGGCCGCATCGCCGGCGTCAGCGGCGTGTTGGCCGGCGCGATGGGGCAGGCACCCACAGGCGACCGTCATTGGCGATGGCTTTTTGTTGCAGGCTTGGTCATCGGCGGCGGCCTCTATCTCATGTTTAATGATTTTCAGTGGGGTGCCGCCGCTGCAACACCAGCCTGGCCCGTACTGATTGGTGCCTTGTTCGTCGGCTTCGGCACTCGCATGGGGAATGGCTGCACTTCAGGTCACGGGATTTGCGGTCTCTCCCGTTTTTCCGTTCGCTCCCTGGTCGCCACCCTGACCTTCATGGCTTTCGGGTTCGTCACCGTCTTCGTTATTCGTCACGTCATTGCCTGAGCCCAGACCATGAACAAGCAAAATCTGGTTGCCCTCCTCGCAGGTGTTCTGTTTGGCTTCGGGCTCATGCTTTCGGGCATGGCGAATCCTCAGAAGGTGATGAACTTCCTGGATCTCGCTGGAACCTGGGATCCAACACTGGCATTCGTCATGGGTGGCGCGCTGCTGATCAGCGTTCCGGCGTTCCATTTCGTATTGAAGCGGCCAGCCGCATGGACTGGCGCCAAGTTCCAGCTCCCGACCAGCAAGGACATCGACCCGCGCTTGATCGCGGGTGCGGCGATCTTTGGCATCGGCTGGGGCCTGAGCGGCTACTGCCCTGGGCCAGCCATCGCTGCACTTTCATTCGCTTCCGTCAACGCCTTGGCGATTGTCTTGGCCATGCTGGTCGGCATCGTGATCCACGATCATGTGGTTTCAGGATTGCTGAAGAAGTAAGTCTGACGCGGCTGCGTGCGCAGCCAGTGCGAGAATCAGGCGGTGCTCGCACTCTTTGGGCCGAAGACTTGCCGGATGTCTAAGGGGGGCTTGCCACCAAGTAGACTCCGAGCTTCTTCGATGCCAGAGAAGCGAAGTAGGGGCATTTCTTGTGTCCGCGAGACCTCAGGGGCACACCACTGCGAAGTTTGAGTGAATGCGACATGCATTCGGCAGACCAGCGGTCGATAGGCATAGATCGAACAATTGCCATCGCGTAGAAAAGTGCAGGGTGTACCCATGAAATCGGCTTTAGGTAACGGCGAGGGCAGTCTCCGATCTGAGGTGTTTCGTTCGATGATGCCTACGTCGGCTTCGCTCACCATCACCGGATAGTGGCAACACGCCGAGCATCCGCGCCGACAAGGGGTGAATGGCGCAATGGCACCGAGTAGCTCATCCACCAGTTGATGAAGCTCACGAGTTTTCGAGACCACACTGGCATTCTGGAATCTCTGTCGCTTCACGATTCCATCCTCGCGATCTATCAGCGGCTGAGGGATAGCCGATATTGCTTGTTTCAGCTGCTTTTCAGCCCAGCTAGCCGCTGCGCTCGAATCATTTTCGTCAGCCCCGTCTTTCATATGTGTTCCTGAAACAAAAGTCTTGGAAGATCACTCGCAGGAAAGTGCAGGAGAGTTGCAGCACCCTATCTACGCTTTATCTGACGGCGACCGTTTCATTCTTTTCAAGCGTGCCATAGCCCCGCGCCCCGCACTGAGACTCTCGCTGTAGCGGACAACCATCCGCTCGGTCTTCCAGCGACCTTGCCGCATGATTTCCGCTCCGCTGAAATTGGCGGCCATCAAGTCTTGTGCAGCACCAACTCGCGTGCTGTGGCCTGAAATGAGCTCTGCTGCGAGTCCAGCTTGGAGGGCTCGTTGCTTAAAAATTCGGGCGACGTCGCGATCAGAGAGAGCTGACTGGTACTTGTCAGCCTTGTTTGAGCGAGGAGTTGAGCGAAAAATCGGCCCCTGCGTGAGTTTTGCCGCCTCCAGCCAATCTCTGACGAGGCTCATCGTCTCTGGCGACAGATACTGAAGAAAGCCAGCGCTTTCCTGATCTGTTTTGCTGCTTGCTAGAAAGATTCGGCCGGAGCCATCGGACTCTTCCGACAAATCTTCAATGCGCAGGATGATGAGTTCTGACCGCCTGAACATGGTCTCGAACGCCACCGAAATAAGAGCTGCATCACGTTTGTCGCGAGGTAGAGAGAGATCCAGAGAGCCAACGATCGTCTCAATATCGTCCATGGTCAGGCCTTTGGCCTGACGCTGCCTAGCCGTCAAATGTTCGCGACGGAGGCCACGCCACATCAGACGCGCCTCCATTGAGTCCATTGGTGAGGGCAACAGCGCTAATCGGTGCGCAACCGACAGCGTCGCCAAGTAATGCTCGATTGTTGCGCGCTTTCGCCCAGCGTTGATGCGTTCTACTAAGAACTCACGCAAAGCTGGCAACGCAGCTGGTAACGGTTGGCACTTCGATCTCGCACAGTAATCAGTCCAAACACGCCAATCCGCTCTCCAGCTTCGCAGCGTATTCGGGGCGTAAGCAATTTTTAGATCTTCAGCGAGCGTTTGCAGCCGATCCACAGCAGCATCCGGGGTTTGTGTTAGCAGTTCGGTGACTGCATTTTGCCGGCTGGGATCGGCGTCAAAAGACTGAGCTGGTTTGGTCATGCCGAAATCCTACCATTTTTACGTGTCCGACAATTGTCATTGTCGGACACGTAATAATTAAGTGTAAATGCTGTTTACTGTGTAATTATATGCAGGTGTGATTACAGGACGCCTCGATCGTGAGCAATACTCAGAACCCTATTACGCAAAATGAAGTCAGCGATGCGGCTGAAGCCCTTCAGGTGGCCAAAGCCAAGGTAACGATCTTGGCTGTGCGGGAAAAACTGGGCCGCGGAAGCTTCACGACGGTAAAAAAGTTTCTCGATCATTGGCAGTCGTCAAAAAGCGCTCCGCTACAGCAAGCGCCGCCAGTGCCACCACAACTTGAATCACTCTGGATCGAGGCTAGGCGTGTGGCTGAGGCGAACTTGGCAGTTGAACGTGAGTCTCTCAGCGCGCTGGCTCTTCAACTCGATACGCGGCTGGAAGAGATGGAAGCGGCGACGATCGAGGCTCAGAACGCGAACCGTCTCTTAGAAGTGCGCCTGAATGACAAATCCGGTGAACTTGAACGAACCCAGGCGACTCTCGAAGACCTTCGGCGACAGCGTGACAACATGCAATCAAAGCTAGAGAGTTCTGAGGCAACTCTGTCCGGGGAGCGTGCATCTTGGACAAGTCATCTAAGGGAAATTAGCGAACAGTTCGCTAAACTCAATGAGTCTCAGATAGACCTCCTGAGTCAAGGAACCGCGCTTGCCGACGCCTTGCAAGCGTCTACCACCGCTTTGGCGCGTGAAGTGGCTGATTTCACAGTAAGCGAGAGTAAATGCCGAGTTTTGAGTACTGAGAAGCTATCTGCGCACATGGCTAGTCTGCTCCAGCCGGTATCTGCTATTTCAGCCCGATTGACTGAGGTCGAAAGACAAATGCGAAAGCTGAATAGACGGCAATTGCCCAAGAACCTTCGGGGCCGTAGCCGATGATCGATTCTCATCCATAAGAATCAGCAACTTAGGCCTTACTTTGTAGCTTTTTTCGCGTTTCCCTGCCAACCCTCTGACAGGCCGGGGCCGGTATGTGTTCCCCAGCGGGCGCGGGCCGAGCCGGTGCATGAGCGAAAACGGCGTGCTGTCTGCGCTGCGGCGCATGGGCTACAGCGGCGACCAGATGACGGGCCACGGCTTCCGCAGCATGGCGTCAACCTTGCTCAACGAGCAGGGATGGCCGCGCGATGCCATCGAGCGCCAGCTAGCCCACGGCGAGCGGGACAAGGTGCGGGCGGCCTACAACTACGCCGAGCACCTGCCCGTCCGTCGCAAGATGATGCAGGCATGGGCCGACCACCTCGACAGCCTGCGGCGTGGCTCTCAGAAGGTGGCCAACCTGCGGGCTGCGTGATCGCTACCCGGCACCTCGATGGCGGGCCACTTCGCCAGCCATCCACTGCCGCACCTCCCCTTCCAGCCACACGACCACACGCGGCATGAGCGGGACACTGTGCGGAAAGGTGTCGTCGTCCATGCGGCGGTAGATCGTGGCACGCGACAGGCCGGTGAGGGCGCAGACCTGCCGGAGCCGGAGGAAGGCATCTGGTAGCGGTCGATGCACAGCCAGGTCAGGGCTACTCACGGCCCACCCCATGCGTGGAAGCTGACAACAGGCAGCAATACTTGAACTTCCTGCCGCTGCCGCACTGGCAGGGCTGGTTGCGGCCTTGCTTGTAGACCTTGGGCAGCTTTGGCCGTCTCGTTATCTGGCGTCGCGGTGATGGCGCAGCCGTCCGTGATGCCACGAAGCCACCCGCAGGCAATCCAAACCGAGGTCATCTGGTTGAAGACGGAAAAACCGGCGCTTTCGATTTCCATATAAATCAATGACTTAGCGCGGTATTTTTTACTATATCCTTTATAATCAATAGGTTATGGTATGCCCTGATGTCGGCAACTTGAGCCCTGTTGCGCGCAGAAATGGCAGAACCGCATCGCAAAACCCGGCGTTCTCATGTTGCACAGAGCAATCATGGCGTCTTTGCAACGCGATCCTGAGAATTGCGTTGCGCAACCAGCTCGCCTCTGACCTCTTCCAACTGTCCCAGAAGCGCCAGAGCCTTACCCTCTTGCCGCGCCGCTTCTCGCATCGCGTCATCACGCTCCTGCCGCAGTTGCTTGATCGCTGACTGCTCCAGCAGCAGCTCATTTTTCATACGGTCGCGCTCGGTAGTCCAGGCCTGCTGCTCTTTGGCGAGTCGATCTTGAGAGTTCGAGAGCGCGGCTTCGACCTCTGTCCGCAGTTCACGCTCCCGTGTGAGATCGCGTTGTACGGTCGCCAGGTCACCGCGAGTGGCAGCAAGCGCCTTGCTGCCCTCTGAAACCGCAGTTTCCAGCGCGGCAATTCGGCTTTGCGCCGCAGCTGACTCTTTCTCACGCTCGCTGATGATGCGCTTGTTTTGAGTCTTCTGATCCTCGATGCGAGCCAGCAGATGACGTTCGTTGCCCTCGGCCTGCTCACGAAGATGGACTACCTCGGCTGCATGCTTCGTGGCCGAGCGCTCACGCTCCTCAGTGGCGGAAAGGGCCCGCGATTCCGCAGTCGCCGCCCGCTCGGTCTGTTCGCTCAAGGCCTTCTCAAGGCCTACACCCTTGGCTTGAGATGAGGAAAGCTGCTCCTGAAGTCCCTGTTTTTCGCTACTTAATGCGATGATTTGCTGCTTCAGAGACGAGCGATCAGACTCAAAACTATTTCGATCTCCGGCCAATTTTTCTCGATCTGCCGCCAAGTCACGCTGCAAGATTTCTTGTTGTTCGGCGACTTCCCCCTGCGCGGTCTCTCGGATTTTTTGATACAGCTCGGCCGCCGCAGTGGCGATTGCCGCCGGAAGATTCAGCCGCGTCGGCAGCGCCTGGTAGTACTCCTTCAGGAGATTGTTGACGGTCGCCGGCGAGCCGGTGCCGAGCACCTTGCGCACGCCATCCACGGTGGGCCGCTCGCCCTCGGCTAGAAGCTGATCTGCCGCGCGGGTGATGTCGATGAGCGTGACGCCAGTTCGCATAAAAATCGTCCTTTCAAGTCTCGTGATTCCCATTTTGGCAGATTCGCGCTATACCTACGTCAATGGGTCGTTATCGTAGGTATAAGTTTCTTATCGTTATAAATAATACAGAATACGTTATATGAAAATCAATCGAGTACATGACGCATCCCCACTTGCCCTGCTCGCATCAAACACTGGTTTGTCCCCTCTCGAAGGGTCACCGACGGCGACCGAGCTGGAGACGCAAGTCGCGCAAGCGATCCAATCGATTCGTTTGGTCGCGACACCAACTGCGACCTGGACGGCGTATGCCAAAGCTCTGCGCTACATCGGTGCTTGGATGCAGTTGCGCACGAGTCAGGCATTGGAACTGCCAGTGAGTGTGGCGCACGTACAGCTGTTCATCCTCGATCACTTTGGTCATCCAGAACGAGTCGCTCTCCCCAGTGGCGACATGCAGTTGGTGTTGCAGCAGCGGATGCCGCCTGAGGTCGATGCAGCGCTGGTTGCTGCCGGTTACAAGGCTGAGCTGGGGTTGCACCGCATGACCACCATCGATCACCGACTCTCTGTGCTGTCGTGGGCACATGGTGAGAAATCCCTCGAAAGCCCTTGCCAAGACCCTGCCGTTCGCCGCTTGCTGGCGGACTGCCGCAAGATTGCGAAGGAGCTGGGACAGGCGCCGCGCACCAAGACGGCCGCGACGCAGAACGGGCTGGACGGGATGCTGGCGACCTGCGACGACAGCTTGGAAGGTCGGCGGGACCGTGCGCTGCTGCTGTTCGGTTGGTCCAGTGGCGGCCGACGCCGTTCCGAGATCGCGGCGGCCGAGGTGCGCGACCTCGAATGGATGGGAGCCGACACAGCGATCTTCCGTATGCGTCGATCCAAAACCGGCGATTCCGGGCCGAAGCCTGTAAAGGATGAAGCCGCAATTGCGCTGCGTGACTGGCTGGCCGCCGCCCGGATCGCCGAGGGGGCCCTCTTCCGGCGGCTGTGGGGGCCGAAGGTCGGTGAGCGGCTGTCGGCCCACGCCATTGCGGCCATCGTCAAGCGTCGCGCTGCATTGGCCGGGCTGCCTGGTGACTTTGCTGGGCACAGCTTGCGGCGTGGTTTTGTTACCGAGGCTGGTTTGAACGACATCCCACTGGCTCAGACCATGGCCATGACCGGGCATCGGCTCACCAAGAGTGTGGTGCGTTATTCGGAAGTCGGTGACGTTCTCAACAGCAAGGCGTCAAACCTGCTCAATCTGGGACGTAAAAAAGTGCGCTGAAGGTTTTGAAACCGGTGCGCGACATCCAGAAAGGAAAAACCCCGACTCTAGGCCGGGGCAGATTTTCGAGGTCTTACGTGAAGGGTCTTAGGCTTTCGCCCATTGGAGCCCGTCACCAACCTGTGAAGCAATGCTATGTCTTGGTCTCAGCGCTGTCAAACCGATCACAGTTAAGCTCCGAGTCGGGGAATAACAAACTCAAGAGCAATGCCGAACACACTCCCATACCGCCCCGAGTTAATCGACGGGTTCATCAGCAATGACCGCATCAACAGCTACCAGACGGTATTCCATCCAAGAAATGACATCGAACTGATGGGCGTATACCTCTGGAATGCGCATGTTAGTGGGTTACTAGTCCCCTTGATTGGGGCGGCAGAAGTGGCGCTGCGCAATGCAATAGACCAACCCCTGAAATCCAGCTTGGGGCCCTTTTGGTGGAGTTGGCCAAAACTTCGATTCAAGTCGCACATTTCGGGAATGCTTCCAGCCAATTTTCCATTTGCGGTGAAGGCCGTGCGAGAAAGCTTTTCCAAGGCGACGGATAGCTACCAAAAAGAGCGGAGGAAACGCTACCGAGTTGCTGGCGCCATTGCTCCTACACATAACGGCGTCATCGCGAAGACTGATTTTTCCACCTGGCAGTTTTTGCTCGACAACGAGTTCATGGGCAACCGCCTGATATGGCCACAGCACCTCGGCCAGGTTTTTCGCGGTGCGTGGCCCAACCCTACTGCTAGCACCACGCTGCGATACGCGCATGATCTGGCTCTAACAGTCAGGGAGTTTCGCAACCGCTTGTTTCATCACGAGCCAGCGTGGAAGGCCTATGCAGTGCATGACGAGGCAGATGCGATCGCGCACGTTCGCGAAAAGATCGACAAGATGGTGTCTCTGCTTGCGCTCATTCACCCTGAAAATGTCCGCTTGCTGGAAAAGAATGGTTTTTTAGGCGCGGCAAGACGCGCCTGCTCGTCAGCCGAGATACAACGCTTTCAGCATTTGGCAACCGTACACAAGGTCAAGACAGTGAGTCGACTCGGGGCCTTGGCGGACCAGTGCACTGATGGTGGCAGCACGTTGAGGGTCAAGGTTTATCAAGGCCGCACACAAAGTTTCTTGATGGTTCCGGTGAAGTAATGACTTCGCTCAATCTCCTTGACGGTTGAATAAGCGCTTGAAAACCAGCCGTCAACCGACCGTTCAGCTGCCAGGCGATTTTTGTTCAGAATCCCCTTGAACATTTTTTAACCGTCCACAGGTTGTGTGTGACGGGTTTGTCAGCCCCAAGCTGTTGGCTATCTATCCCGCGCTCACCAAGCTCTGGAGGTGCCTGATGGCTGCTGAACTATCGTTTTTCCCCGTAGATAATGGGGACATGACCCTTCTCACCCTTGAAAGTGGAAAGGTCATCTTGATCGACTGCAATATCCGCGACATCGCGGGTGACGATCCGCCGCCAGACGTGCTGAAGCAGCTTAAAGATCGCCTCAAAAAAGATAGCGACGGTCGCTATTTTGTCGATGCCTTCCTGTTGAGCCACCCGGATCAAGACCATTGCCGCGGCTTCGCCTCCGCGTTTTACTTGGGAGACCCGGCCGACTATCCGGCGAGCAGCAACAAAATCCTTATCAAGGAACTGTGGTCCTCGCCACTGATCTTCCGTCGCAAAAAGCGGCACGAAACCCTGTGCTCAGATGCTTCCGCCTTTAATGATGAGGCCAGACGCCGTGTCCGTGCCTATCGTGCTTCCCCATATGGAGTGATCGATGGCAACCGCATTCAAATCATGGGTGAGGATGAAGGAGGCAAACAGCAGGGGCTGGAATCCATCGTCGTAAAAGCAGACACCTACTTCAGAATGCTTTGCGGCCTGACACAGTTCGATTTTCGTGCCTACCTGCTCGCGCCCCAACCCCAAGGCACCGAAGAAGAAGAAGAGGTTCGATCCAAAAACAACTCCAGCGTGATTGTCAGGTTCGAGGTTGCAGCCGGTGGAAAGGCCGACGCCTGTCGCTTTCTCACCGGCGGAGACGCTGACGTAACGATCTGGGAACGACTGTGGGACCGTCATAAAAATGCTCCCGAGCCTCTGCGCTACGACGTGTTGCAGGTGCCGCATCACTGTTCATGGCATTGCCTGTCCTACGACAGCATTCGTGACTACGGCGACAAGGCGAAGATTTCTCCTGACGCCAAAAGTGCGCTCTCACAGACGCTGCGCTTCGCGAGGCTTGTCGCCAGCTGCAAGGCAATTAGCCCCGACGACAGCGACCCCCCGAGCCATCGCGCAATGCAGGAGTACACCGCCATTGCCAAGGCTGACGAAGGTCGCTTTTATGAGACGGCCGACTACAACGGCGAGCCTTTTGAGTTGGAGATCACCGTAGCCGGACCATCACCAAAGACGGTTCGCACGGGTAGCGGCAGCGGTGCTGGAGGCGCTGGAACCACCAGCGCTGTTGGCGGTGCGGTTCTGGGCCACGGCTAGAAACCGTGCGTGCTGGGGCGGTAGAGCGTGCGCTGGCCGATATCGCAGGCCACCCCGATTTTCGCGGGTGGCAGCGCATGGCATATCCGTTGACCCCCTCGGGAATGGGTTTTGACTTCGACTTGGCGGTAGAGATGCCGCCAGCGTGGGCTGCACTGGGCGAGAGCTCAAATGGGGTTGCAGCGACAGAACGTGTGTTCTTGCAGATACCTGATGGATTTCCAGGTTTCCCGCCCGTTTTTCGGCTCCGGAGTGATTTCCCCAGATCATTCCCTCATCTTCAACCGGGTGGAGTCCATCTGGCACCTCGTCCGTGCCTGGTCGCTGGTTCCGAAGCCAACCTGTTTTGGCGAGCTGGTGTGCGGGGCATGTTGGTGCAGCTCTGTGCCTGGCTACACGCGGCAGCTCGCGGAACCTTGAACGCAGATCCAACTGTCTGGGAACCTGCAAGGCGTGACTCCGTCGACGATTTTGCCTTCGTGGATCTTGCAGCCATACAGCCACTGCCTCCGCGACGTCAGACCTTCGCCTACGTGCTTGCGAGCTACTGTGGAATTTCAAACGGCAATCCGGTGGTGAGCTACCGCATCGTGGTCGGCAACAAGAGCACTGCGCTTGATCCGCCATTCTGGAAGACGGTGTTTCAGGCCCGAGATGGCATCCTGCTTTACGGCACTGCGCCAGCGTTAATCCTGTCAACAGGGCAGCACCCCGACGGCACTCCAAAAGTGAACGATGAGTACGCGCCGGATACCGTAAGCGATCTCGCCTCTTTACGGTCTTCGCTTGGACGCTGGGGATGTGTGGAGCCTCTTAATAATTTCTTGAGTGCAATCGAATTGCATGCTGCGAAATTAGACCCTCGGGCGTTTCCCCAACCGATCCCGTTGCTCATCCTGGTAAATGTCGCTCGCCCAAGGCCGGTGGCGGGCTTCTCATCCCATGTCGAGACATTTGGCTACGTGCTGCACATATCTGCGAAGAAAGGAATTCCTGCCACTGCATCGGTTCGATACGCTGCCGTTCTTCAACAGCTCAGCGCTGACCTGTTGAGGCGCTTCAACCAAGTGCAGCTTGATAAACCAACACGACCCTGGGGCCTGATCGGCGCAGGCAGTTTGGGCTCAAAAATCGCTTTGCACATGGCCCGATCCGGAAGAGCGCCAAGTGTTCTGATTGACGATGCCCTGCTGGATGCTCACAACTACGCCCGGCACGCCACCATTCCTGCTGCGACCCTGGCAGAGGGGCTACTCCCCAAGTTGAAAGCAACGTCTGTAAATCAGCAGCTGGCTGCGCTTCAACAACCTGCGGTCGCTCTTTTCGAGCCCATTCAACGCGTTCTCGGTTCGCCGCCGATGACGTCACAGCTGCAAAAGAAATCCGAATGGCTGCTACTCAACACAACGGCCTCCCTACTTGCTAGGCACGCTCTTGTAGAAGCGAAATGTCAGTTGCCACGCGTCGCGGAAGCATCATTGTTCGGGAGTGGCCGCATTGGCTATCTCGGAGTCGAGGGGCCTGGGCGAAATCCGAACTTGGGTGAATTGTTCGCCGAGATGACTGGACAGCTTGAAGCCGACCACGAGCTTGCAGCGGCAGTCCTTTCGCCCGAGGCCCAACTGGAGGTCATTCGGACCGGATTGGGCTGCGGGTCGGAAACGATGAAGGTCACTGATGCCGGCATCAGTCTGCACGCAGCGGCTATCAGCACAGAGCTGGCCCGCCTACATCGAGATGATCTCGATGCAGAATCTGGTTCGATCCTCCTCGGCAAAGGAGCAGAAGATTCATTGGGTAGCACTTGGACTCGGGTATCCGTGCCCCCCTTTGTCCGGGTCGATCTTGAAACGAGCGACCCGCAGCCGTGGAGTCTTCACCTTTCGGCCCAAGCCAGGAAAAAGATTGAAGAAGAAGTCGCCCGCTACCCAGACGTTGAAACGGGTGGCGTCATCTGGGGGTGTGTGGATGAAGCCATTGGAGCGATCTATGTGCTCGACGTTGTCGAGGCACCTTCAGATAGTCGCCGCGGCCCAGCACATTTTGATTTGGGTATTGAAGGGTTAAAGGCAGTGCTGACACAGCGCCAGCGTCAGAGCTTCGGCCACCTTCATACAGTCGGCACGTGGCATAGCCATCTGCAAGCCAGCGGTCCTTCAGGCACAGACAGAAGTACCGCCCGCGTAATTGCCGATCGCGCCAGCCGCCCGAACGCACTGCTGATTTGGACTCCTGCGGGTTATCGCGGATTGCTGGCGGAAAGCAGCAAACGGATTGCCGGTGCCACGCCCGATGCTCAACGCAATACCGATGGGGAGGAATAGCAAATGGATTGGATCACCAAGTTCATCAGCCCTTACGAGCTACGTGCCCGTATGCTCCCAGGGCTGCTCCTTGTGACGCCGGCAGTGTTGCTCCTAGTCGTTTTGGTTCCTCAGTTTCACGCGCTCGAGGTGCTTACATTGGCGGCGACCGGAAGCTTCCTAGTCGGATACCCGCTAGGACAGTGGATGCGCGATCGGGCACAACCCAATCAATCCGCCCTTTTTGAAAGCTGGGGAGGCGCGCCGACCACTCAGTTGCTACGCTGGAACAATTTCACTATTTCGACGCGTGAAAAAGAACTGTGCCGAGAGAAGTTACTTACGCTACCCGGATATAAATGGCCCACCGCCACAGAGGCGGCCTTGGATACTGTTGCGGCAGACAATCACTTCAAGACCATTGTCGGGGCGGTTTTATCCAACGCGCGCAGGCACCCAGATCGCTACGAGCGCATGGATCGGGCCAGCGCACATTTTGGCTTTTTAAGAAACTGCTTCTACAGCCGAACGGCGGGGATCATGATCTCTTCCGCATCTTTGGCAATGTGCGTCGGCGCGCAAGCTGTTTTGGGTTCAAACACCGATTTTCTAAGCGCCGCGCTCGGAGCCTTCGGGTGCCTGTCGCTACTTTTATTTTGGATTTTTGGTGTCACAAAGCAAAGAATGCGCATAAGTGCTGACGCTTTTGCTATCGAGGTCTTTCACCACATTCCTACGCTTATTGAGGATCAGAAGAGATAGGCTTCCCAAAGAGGGGAATCAACGAAATTTTTCTAGATGGCTGTCGACGGCAAGTGGAAAGCCACACTCTCCCCAGTGGCTGATCGAGTTGTTATCGAATTATCTTCTTGCGATCAGGATGAAAGTTCACATCATTGCTGTGTACCGCCATCAGTCGGTCTGCTGACTCAAATGCTTGACTTGAGTGCTACCCAAAGGTTTATGGTCAAGATGTCCAATCTGATTTAATCCATGCGCAACCTCCTTTCCATCCTTCTCGCCATCAGCCTGTCGTGGGTCACGACTGGTTATGCGTGCAGCATGGATCGCCTGGCGGCGGTGAGTGCGATTTGTTGCTGCCCGCACGATCACGAAGAAGCGTCGGCTTCTGAAAAGGACTCTTCTGACGCAGACGCCGACATGGATCGCTGCTGCGACATCGTGCTCAGTTCGGCGATGGATCAGCAGCAGCCCGGCATCGCTTCGGCGGCACATCCCGCACTGGACCTGCCCGCAGCTGCGCTGCCTGTTGTGCAGGTCTGGACTGTCTCCCATCCTGCGACTTTCACCCTCAGCGCCCCGCCGCCGGCCCGTGGCCCGCCCAGCGCAGGCACCCGAACCTATCTAGCCACTGCTCGCCTGCGGCTTTAAGAGCCGCCCATCACCGCGCATTGCGCCGGTGATGGCTTATGACCTGTGCAGCCATCCGGCTGCACCTCCTACTGTCATTCGAGAGGCTCGCCATGTTTATTTCATACCCCCGCTTTACCCGTGTTTTGAGTGCTGCTGTTCTTGCAGCAGGTGTTTCCAGTGCTCAGGCACGCCCCACTGATCCGTCCTGGAAGCCCGGCTTCGTTGCCGCCGCGACCAGCACCGCATCAGCCCTGCAACGCCATCTGGGTGCGCCGTTCTACGGCCCGCGCCAGACCATCCCCACGCTGCTATCCGACGTTGCGCCGCAGCAAGCGGCGTCACAGAGCGATGACGTGCGCTGGGTTGGCCCGCGCAACACCATCCCTCTCCGCAAGTAGTCTGCTCAAGACCCCGCGCTGCCAAGGCGCGGGGTCTCCTTTCGGAGAGTTCCATGAAGATGAAATTACTCGCCGCGCTCGCGGCAAGTCTCTGGCTGGCGTCCAACGCGGCGGCCCAGTTGCCTTCTGCCCACGATGCCGGTGTCGCGCTGGAGCTGGACGCGGCAACCGCGCTGGCCATCGAGCGTCAGCCGCAGCTCGATGCCCTGAGTGCCGAGGCCCGCGCCGCCCGCGAGCGCGGTGTCGCCGCAGGCCAGTTGCCCGACCCCACGCTCAATCTCGGCATTAGCGATTTGACCCTTGAAGGCGCTGACCGCTTCACCCTGCGGCGCGAGTCCGATACGCAGATCATGGCCGGCGTTCGGCAGGCGTTCCCGCGTGCCGCCAAGCGTCAGCTCAGACGCGAGCGTGCCGAGCACGAGGCGGAGACTTTCGATGCCGAGCGCAGTGCTGCCGAGCGTCTGATTGCGCGCGAGGCTGGCTTGGCCTGGCTGGATGTGTGGAAGGCCGAAGAGTCGCTGCGGCTTACCAAGGCCAGTCTCGTCGAAGCCGAGCGCCAGGTGCAGGCGGCGACCATTGCGCTGTCTGCCAACCGCGCGACGCAGGCGGAGGTGCTCGCGGCCAAAGTCGAGGCCGAATCGCTACGTGATCGCGCCGACGGCTACAGCCAAAGCGCGCGCCACTACCGCAACGGCCTCGCACGCTGGATCGGCGAAGCGGCCTTCAATCCGCTCTGTCCCGATCTACCAGCGGATGCCGCACCAGACGCACCGACGCTAATCGCGGCGCTGCGCACGCACCCACACTTTCTCGCGGAGGCGAAGAAGGTCGCAGTAGCCGAGACTGACATTGGTCTCGCTCGGCAGGACTACCAGCCCGACTGGGCGGTGAGCCTGGGCTACGGCCACCGGCCTGCGTTTGCTGACTACGCGCAATTGCAGTTCGAGATCGGCTTGCCGGTGTTCTCGGCCAACCGGCAAGACCGGCAACTCGAATCCGCGCTGGCGATGCAGTCGGCACAGCAGGCACGGCTTGAAGACGCCCTGCGCGAGCACACCGCCGACATCCGCATGAACGCCGACGACTGGCAGCGCCTGCAAGCGCGCCTGCGTCGCTACGACGACAGCCTGCTGCCGCAATCGCGGGCGCGTATCGAGGCGGCACTCGTCGCCTATGGCGCGGGTGCGGGCCTGCTCAAGGACGTGCTCGATGCCCGACGCATGGCGCTCGAACTCGCCATGCAGAAACTCGATCTGCAACTCGATTCCGCGAAGCACCAAGTACAGCTGCGCTACTTCGCACCCTGATTAGGAAGACGACCATGAAAACCAAAACCATCGCGGTGCTCACTGTCATCACCCTCGCCGCCGCCGGTGGCGGCTGGTGGCTGGCCCAGCCCGACGCACCCCACAAACACAAGCTCGAAAAGCGCATGACCACCGAAGGCAAGACCTACTACACCTGTGCGATGCACCCGCAGGTCAAGCAGGGCGAACCCGGCAGCTGCCCCATCTGCGGCATGAAGCTGACGAAGCGGGAGGAAGCGCCCGCTGCCGCCATGTCAGACGGCATGGCTGAAGGCATGGCTGAAGGCATGGCGATGTCCAGAGAGGAGAAGAAAATCCTCTACTGGTATGACCCGATGGTGCCCACCCAGAAGTTCGACGCGCCAGGCAAGTCGCCTTTCATGGCTGTCT
>JAKFXK010000030.1 GCA_021731445.1 Nevskiaceae bacterium
ATGATGTGCGCACCGCGCTCGCCTTTGTCGAGCGTGGCGAGTGCCCGGCGGGGATCGTGTATGCCACCGATGCCGCCATCAGCAGCAAGGTGGAGGTGCTCGCCAGCTTCCCCGCCGACAGCCACAAACCCATCGTCTACCCCTTTGCGCTGGTGAAGGCTGCGCGGCCCGAGGCCGCAGGGTTTCTCGACTACGTGAAATCCTCGCCTGATGCGGCTGCGGTGTTCCAGAAATACGGCTTCACCCTGCTCAAGCCCTGATGACGCTGACCCCGGAGGAATGGCAGGCGCTGCAGCTCTCGGCGCGCGTGGCAGCCTGCGCCACGCTGCTGTGCCTGCCACTCGGCATTGCACTCGCTTGGCTCATGGCGCGCCGCAACTTTGCCGGCAAGTTTCTCGTCGATGCGCTGGTGCAGCTGCCGATGGTGCTGCCGCCGGTGGTGCCGGGCTATCTGCTGCTGCTGCTGCTCGGCACCCAGGGGCCCATCGGCGGCTGGCTCAACGCACAGTTCGGCATCGTGCTCGCGTTTACCTGGAAGGGCGCGGTGCTCGCCTCCGCCGTCATGGCGTTTCCGCTGATGGTGCAGCCGGTGCGCCTCGCCTTTCGCCAGATCGACCCGCGACTCGAACAGGCCGCGAGCACGCTGGGTGCCTCACCCTGGCGGGTGTTCTTCAGCATCAGCCTGCCGCTGGCCGCACCCGGCGTGATTGCCGGCGCGCTGCTGTGTTTCTCGCGCAGCCTCGGCGAGTTTGGCGCGACCATGGCCTTCGTCGGCAACATCCCGGGCGAAACCCGCACGCTGCCGCTCGCCATCTACAGCTTCACCCATGTGCCGGATGGCGAGGCGGCCGCGATGCGGCTGACGCTGCTGTCGATCGCACTGGCGATGGCGGCGCTGCTGGTCAGCCACTTCATCACCCGCCGCGCTGAACGCATGCTGGGTTGCAATGAGGAGCAGGTGCGGTGACAGTGCACTCTCAAATCTTGTCATTCCCGCGCAGGCGGGAATCCAGCTGGGCTGTGGGTTTCTGTATTGCAAACCACAAAAAAGAAACCTGGATTCCCGCCTGCGCGGGAATGACAGTGCGCGTGAGTGAGCAGCGCCAATCTCAGAAATCCCATGCTGCGCTTTGATCTCGCCTACCAGCGCGGCAGCTTCGCGCTCAGCGCCAAGGCCGAGATCGGCGCGGGCGTGACCGCACTCGTCGGGCCTTCGGGCGCAGGCAAGAGCACCCTGCTCGCGCTCATTGCCGGCCTACTGGTTCCACAAAGCGGAACGCTGCGCTTCGGCGACGACCCGCTCATCGATACCGTCAGCAAAACCTGCGTGCCCGCCTGGCAACGACACTTCGGCCTGGTGTTCCAGGACGGTCAGTTGTTCCCGCACTTGAGCGTGCGCGACAACCTGCTCTACGGCTGGCACCGCCGCCTGGCTGCGGAGCGCCGCTTCACGCTCGATCAGGTGCTCGCCCTGCTGGAGATCGGCCCGCTGCAGGCCCGTCGCCCCGCGCAGCTCAGCGGCGGTGAGCGCCAGCGCGTGGCACTCGGCCGCGCGCTGCTCTACTCACCCCGCCTGCTGCTGCTCGACGAACCACTGGCCTCGCTCGACGAGCGCCTCAAGCAGCAGATCCTGCCGTTCCTGAAACGGGTGAAGGAGGAGACGCGGCTGCCGATGCTCTATGTGAGCCATCTGTGGGCGGAGGTGGACTACCTTGCGGATCGTATTTTGACGATGGAGGCGGGGCAGCTAGAAAGCGGTGGTTAAACAGAGCCACAGTCATGCTTTTTTTACAATTGCCATTTTCAATCTCCTGAGCCTTCTAGTAGGTGCAGACAGATCATCAATGTCGGGCCGCC
Source organism: Nevskiaceae bacterium (assembly GCA_021731445.1). GTDB lineage: Bacteria > Pseudomonadota > Gammaproteobacteria > Nevskiales > Nevskiaceae > Stagnimonas. Next base: position 1,858 of record JAKFXK010000030.1, read on the forward strand.
CATCTGACCTAGTTTCTCCTTGTGGCCTTGAAGGAACTTAACAAGCGACTGAGCCTTCTGAAGGTGATACCGAAACACAAAGTGAGAATCAACATTCGCCCTATATAGAGCTAGTGCCTCGCAGTAGAGCGAAGTGAGTTTCAGCAGCCTTTCGCAGGCTATTGCGAATTCTTCAGTTGATACGTAGTTAGGCTTAACTAAGCCCCAAACCACGTCACCAAATTCGATGGTTTTTCCTTGCACTGTGGAGCAAGCAATTTGCCTTTGCAGCCAGTGGTCAATCCCGTTGTCGGCCGCCGTAACATGAGCAATCTGGTCTCTCTTCAAATCTTGATCAATTTGAATGAGAAGGGTCTTAATAACGAGAACAACGCCAGCAAACGAGAGGATCGTTCCACCGATTCCGCCTACATAGTCTCCGAAGGTTCCCCAAACTGCACTGCTGTCAGATACCGGATGGATAGCTCCCACCCATGTGTAATAGGGAACAGCAAGAGCAGTGATCAGTAGAAGGCCCAGCCCAATCAATGTCCATTTATTCATCAGTAAATAATAGTCGCAACAAGCAGCGCAGATGCAATCCAGGATTGCATCTGCGCTGCTTCACTTACTGCGTGTAGCATCAAGTAAATTCAAACGAGGAACCGCAATGGACTACACCATTGAAGTCGAGCAGGAAACCGATGGCCGCTGGCTGGCCGAAGTGCCGGAGCTTCCGGGCGTGCTGGCCTACGGGGCAACTATGAATCAGGCGCAGTCCAAAGCCGAAGCCTTGGCGCTTCGCGTGCTGGCGGAGCGGCTGGAGTCGCAGGAGAGTCAGCCGCAGGCGATCCGCATCCACCTGGCAGCGGCTGCGTGAGTCAGTGGCCTTCGGTCAAGGCCAAACGGTTACTTGCTGCCCTGCTGCGAATCGGCTGGAGCGTGAAGCGCCAAAGCGGTTCGCACAAAACGCTGGAGCGCGCTGGCTGGCCTGACTTCGTGTTTGCCTTTCACGATGGCGAAGAAATCGGGCCACGCATGTGTGCTCGCATTGCGAAAAACACTGGCTTGTCGCCGAGTGATTTGTAGCGGATGCCCAGCTAAGGGCCGCATCGAACAGCGCCCTAAACCATCACCCCCAAAATCACACTCGAAGCCTTGAAGATCGCCGTCACCTTCGTGCCCTCGACGAGCTTCAGCTCCTGCGCCGAAGTATTGGTGATGATCGCTGCCACCGAGTTGCCGCCCTTTAGTGCCATCACCACTTCTGTGTTCACTGCACCCGGCGTGAGGCGCTCGACGGTGCCGCGCAGCTGATTGCGAGCAGAGAGTTTCAACTGCTTGCCGCGTGACTCGACGCCGACCAGCACCCAGCTGGCCTTCACCAGCGCCACCGCTTCGCTGCCGATCTTCAGGCCCAGGTTCTCGACACTGCTGTGGGTGATGACGGCGGTGATGCGCTCGCCGCCCGTGAGCTTGAGCACGACTTCGTCGTTGACCGCGCCGGGGGTGATGGCGGTGACGGTGCCGGTGAAGTGGTTGCGGGCGCTGGTGAGCATGGTGAGTCTCCCGAGCACGCGCAGGTCGGCCTTGCGGCTTTGCATGCGCGTGTTCATCAGTTGCAGGAACCGCTGGTTTTCTTCGGCCACCGCGCGCCAGGTGTGCACCAGTGCGGTGCCACGTGCGGTCAGGGTGGTGCCGCCGCCGCCCTTGCCGCCCTTGGCGCGCTTCACCAGCGGCTTGTCGGCGAGGTTGTTCATCGCCTCCACGGCATCCCACGCGGCCTTGTAGCTCAGGCCCACCACCTTGGCGGCGGCGGTGATGGATTGGCTCTCGCCGAGGGCGGCGAGCAACTCCATCCACCGCTGGCCGGCCAGCGTGCCGCCGCCCAGTAGCAGCGTCGGTGAGCTGGCGATTTGAACAGTGGGTGGCGTGCGCTTTGGCATGGCCAATTATGCCGCTGTGTGGCGGTAGCCCGAACAAATGGCACGGCCATTGCTTGAAGGGTGATGTGGCCAACGGCGGTCACGGCAGCGCGAGCAAAGCAGCTCGCATGAACTCCGCCTTTCAAGGAACCGCCATGAAATCCGCCAAAGCCACAAAAATAGACCTCTTCAGTTTTGCCACGTCCCAGATGCGGGCCTTTCACATGACGTGGGCGGCGTTCTTCGTCTGCTTCTTCGCGTGGTTTGCCATCGCACCACTCATGCCCGCCATCAAGGGCGAGTTCGGCTTTACCAAAGACCAGATCGCCAACATGAACATCGCGGCCGTGGCCGTGACCATTCTGGTGCGCCTGCTCATCGGGCCGCTGTGCGACAAGTTTGGCCCGCGCCGCGCCTACACCGGCCTGCTCGCTCTCGGTGCGCTGCCGGTGCTGGGCATCGCCTTTGCGCAGACCTATGAAGCCTTCCTGTTTCTGCGCCTGTGCATCGGTGCGATTGGTGCCTCCTTCGTCATCACCCAGTACCACACCAGCGTGATGTTCGCGCCCAATGTGGTGGGCACCGCCAACGCCGCAGCTGCGGGTTGGGGCAATGCCGGCGGTGGTGCCACGCAAACGCTGATGCCGCTCATCCTTGCTGCCATTCTCTATTTCGGTGCCGATGCCGCCTTCGGCTGGCGCATCGCCCTCATCGTGCCCGGCGTGCTGATGCTGCTGATGGCCGTCGCCTACTGGCGCTACACGCAGGACACGCCGGAAGGCGACCTGGTGGACCTGCGCCGCGACGGCAAGCTGCCGATGATCGAGAAGAAAGGCGGCTGGAAAAACTTCAAGCGCGCCGCCAGCAACTATCGCGTGTGGTTGTTGTTCGTTACCTACGCCGCCTGCTTCGGTGTTGAGATCACCATTCACAACATCGCGGCGCTGTACTACACCGATCGCTTCGATCTTGATCTGAAAACCGCTGGCCTCGCCGCCGGCAGCTTCGGCCTGCTCGCCCTGTTCGCGCGCGCACTCGGCGGCATCGTGTCGGATCGCGTCGCCAAGACCAAGGGCCTCGATGGCCGTAGCAAGCTCTTGTTCGCACTCATCGTCGGTGAGGGCATTGGGCTGCTGCTGTGGGCGAGCAGTGATTCACTCGCACTCGCCATTCCGATGATGCTGATCTTTGGCCTGTTCACCCACATGGCCTGCGGTGCCACCTACAGCCTGGTGCCGTTCATCGACCGCGATGCACTCGGCGGTGTCGCGGGCATCATCGGCGCGGGCGGCAATGTCGGTGCAGTCGCGGCAGGCTTCTTGATGAAGGGCACGGTGAGCATCGAGTCTGGCCTGCACATCCTCGGTATCTGCGTGCTCATCTCGGCGGTCGCCGCGATTGGCGTGCGCTTCACTGCCGAGCACAAGGCGCGTGAGGCAAAGCTGTACGAGGATGCGCTCAACCAGCGCGCCGCGATGGCACGCGCCACGCTGTCCGCACCGCTCGCCGCCTAAAGGAGAAGCCATGAACCGTTTCTCTCTGGGCCTCACGGCCACGGCCTTCTGCGGCCTGCTGTCTGCCACCGCGCACGCGGTGACACTCCGGGATGCGCTGCTGCAAGGCACGCCGACGCTCGACCTGCGTCTGCGCACCGAGTTTGTCGAGCAGGGCAACATCAGCAACGACGCCACCGCCAGCACCCTGCGCGGCGCGCTCGGCTACACCACTAAGCCCTGGCAGGGCTTGGATGCCCGCGCCGAGCTGGAAGGCGTGATTGCCGCCAACAGCAACCTCTACAACAGCACTGGCAATGGCATCGGCAATCGCCCGGCGGTGCCCGACCCTGAAACGCTGGGGCTCAATCAGGGCTGGCTGCGCTACACCCTGCCCAACAAGGTCAGCGCCACGCTGGGCCGCCAACGCCTGATCTTCGACAACGCCCGTTTCATCGGCACCGTCGGCTGGCGGCAGGATGAGCAGACCTATGACGGCGCGCTGATCACCGCACCGCTCGGCACCGCGTTCACGGCGCAGGCGGCGCACATCGGCAACGTCAACAGCTTCCGCCGCTTTGGCAGCAATCTCGTCGCGCCCTGCGCGGTGAGCGGGCCGTGTTCGGCAGACTTGAGCCTCAATGGGCAAGCGCTGAATCTGGCTTACAGCAGCAGCCCCAAGCTCAAGCTCGTTGGCTATGGCTACTGGCTGGATTTCACCGCCGATACCGCCGCGCGGCGCGACACCCGCACACTCGGTGTGCGCGCCACCGGCCGCTGGCCGCTGACGGATGGCAAGGAAGGCCTGGGCCTGGACTACACGCTCGAAGCCGCCGAGCAGCAGCGCATCGCCGACTCGCCCGCGAGTGTGGATGCGCGGTATCGCCTTGCCGAGCTGGGGCTGAGCCGGGGCAAGTTCAGCGCCAGGCTGGGTTACGAGGTGCTGGGCGGCGATGGCACGTATGGCTTCCAAACGCCGCTTGCCTCGCTGCACGCGTTTCAGGGCTGGGCCGATCTGTTCCTCGCCACACCCGCAATGGGCATCCACGATGCCTACGTGCAGGCGGCGGGCACGGTGAAAAACATCGCTCTGCAAGCCGCCTATCACGACTATCGCGCCGACTCGCAAAGCCTTGATTACGGCCGCGAACTCAATGTGCAGGCGACGCGCGCGGTGGGGTTGCTGCTCGGCAAACCGCTCACGGTGGGTGTCAAGGCGGCACGCTACGAGGCGGAAGGTTTTCCGCTCGCAGCCGGTAAGCCCTACGACACCACTAAACTGTGGGCATGGCTGCAATACAAACTCTGAATGCTGATGTCTCCATCACCGCCGGCGTGCTCGCCGGCGGCGAGGGTCGTCGGCTGGCGGGCGCCGACAAGGGCTTGGTGCGCTGGCGCGGGCTGCCACTGGTGCAGCACGTGCTGGCCGCACTCAAGCCGCAGTCGGCCGCGCAGCTGATCAGCGCCAATCGCAATCTCGATGTCTACGCCTGCTTCGGCGTGCCGGTGGTGCGCGATGGCGACGGCAGCGGGCCGCTGGCGGGGCTGGCGGCACTGCTTGCGGCTGCGCAGCACGACTGGCTGCTGTGCGTGCCCTGCGATGCGCCGCTGCTGCCGGCCGATCTTGCCGCCCGCCTGCTCGCCACAGCGCAGGCAGCCCATGCCGACGCCTGCACCCTGCACGATGGTGAGCGCGCGCACCCCACCTTCTGCCTCGTGCGCACCGCGCTCGCGGCGAGCGCTGGCACGGCGGCGGCGCACAGCATTGGGCTGGGCGACTGGCTGACACGGCAAGGCGCTGTCACCCTGCACGCCATGGCCCCGCTCAACCTCAACACCGCCGAAGACTTTGCGGCACTGGACGCCCTGCCGTGACCGGCGCGGCACCACCACGCCTGCTCGATGCGAAAGGTCGCATCAAGCGCAAGCTGCGCGTGTCGCTCACCGACCGCTGCAACCTGCGCTGCCACTACTGCATGCCGGAGCACCCCACCTGGCTGCCGCGTGCGCAGTTGATGGACAACGCCGAGCTGCAGCGACTGGTTGGCCTGTTCGTGCGCACGCTGGGCATCACGGAGCTGCGCCTCACCGGCGGCGAGCCGCTGCTGCGCCCCGATGTGCCGGAGCTGGTGCGCATGCTGGCTGCGCTGCGCAGTGAGGGCCTGCAACGCATCGCGCTCACCAGCAATGGTGTGCGCCTGGCGCCGGTGGCCGCTGCGCTGCGCGATGCGGGCCTTGATGACCTCAACATCAGCATCGACGCCATCACGCCCGAAACTTTCACCGCCCTCACACGCGGCCAACTGGCACCGGTGCTTGAAGGCATTGCCTCGGCAAAAGCCGCTGGCTTGCCGATCAAGCTCAACTGCGTCGTCATCAAAAACGCCAACGAAGCCGAGGTGCTGCCACTGACGCAGTGGGCGAAGGCGCGTGGCCTGCCGCTGCGCTTCATCGAGTTCATGCCGCTCGATGCGCGCAAGAGCTGGTCGTCGGAAAAGGTGGTGAGCGAGGACGAGATCGTCGCCCTGCTCAGCAGCCACTACCAACTCAAGCCACTGCCGCGTGCCAGTGATCCAGCCCAGTACTACAGCGTCGATGAGGACTACCGCATCGGCGTGATCAGCACCATCAGCAAGCCCTTCTGCGCCAGCTGCGACCGCCTGCGGCTCGATGCGCGCGGGCAGCTCTACACCTGCCTGTTCTCGGCAACGGCCACCGACCTGCTGACACCGCTGCGCGCGGGTGCGAGCGATGCCGAACTGCTGGCGCTGATCCGCACGGCGGTCTGGCACAAGCCCGCTGGCTATGCCGAGCAGCCGGGCTATGTCGAGCGGCCGATCACCATGCATCATCTCGGCGGCTGAGCATGCAAGTCACCGTTGAATGCTGTGGTTCGACCGCCCGCGTCGCCGGTTCCCTGAGCCTGCGTGTGTCGCTGGCTGAAGGTGCCAGCGTGCGCGATCTGTTTGTGCAGCTTTCGGCGCAATCCACCGAGTTCGCCGAGGTGCTGGCAGGCTGCGCCTGCGCACGCGGCGATGCCATCGTGCCGCGCGGCACGGTGCTGACGGATGGCGATGAGCTGGCGCTGCTGCCGCCAGTGGCAGGTGGGTGAAATGAGCACGCAGGATTTCCCCCGTATCCAGTCCGCACCCTTGTCGCTCGATGCCCTGCTCACCGGCAGCGAGCGCGACGATTGCGGCGCGCTGGCGATCTTCGCGGGCACCGTGCGCGACCATCACGAAGGCCGCGCGGTGCGCGCGCTCACCTACTCGTCCTACGCGCGCGTGGCTGAAAAACTGATCCGCGAGATCGAGACCGAAATCGCTGCACGGTTTAACGTGCCCCTGTGTCTCGCCGTGCATCGAGTGGGCGCACTCGCCATCGGCGAGACGGCCATCCTCGCCATCGCACGCGGCCATCATCGCGCCGAAACCTTTGCCGCCATGCAGGCACTGGTCGAGGCGGTGAAGCACCGCGTGCCGATCTGGAAGGAAGAGTTCTACACCGATGGCAGCAGCGCCTTCGTCAACGGCTGCACCCTGGTGGCGGCTGAGGATTTGCCGCCTGCCGAATCGCGCCTGCATTGCACACCGACACAAAGTATCGAGGCCTAGAGATGCGTGACATCACCCTGAAACCACCGAGCCTGCGCAGCGCCACCGCCGAGGGCCGCGTGAAGCTCTCGGCAGAAGGCCTCGCCATGATTGCCGAAGGGCGCGTGGAGAAAGGCAACGTGCAGGAGTGCGCGCGCATCGCCGGACTGATGGCGGTGAAGCGCACCAGTGACTGGCTGCCGCACTGCCATCCCATCCCCATTCTCGACGCCGATTTGCAGTTCACGCTCACCGACGCCGCGCTGGTGATCGAAGCCCGCGTGCGCACCATCGCCTCCACCGGTGTGGAGATGGAGGCGCTCACTGCGGTGAGTGCCGCCGCACTCACCGTCTACGACATGATGAAGCCGCATGTGCCGGCGACTGAGCTCGGCATCGACGGCATTCACCTCAAGGAAAAAACCGGCGGCAAGTCCGACTTCGCGCGCACTGTGAATGGTGCGGCAGCGGCCGTGCTGGTGATGTCCGACACCGTGGCAGCGGGCAAGAAGCCGGACACCGCTGGCAAGTCGGTGGCCGAGGGCTTGAGCAAGGCCGGCTTCGCGATTGCCGCCTACGAAGTGCTGCCGGATGAGCCCGCACAAATCGCCGCGCGCGTGTCGCACTGGTTGAGCGAGGGTGCTGCGCTGATCGTCACCGTCGGCGGCACTGGCGTCGGCCCGCGCGACAAGACCATCGAGGCTGTGAAGCCCCTGCTCGTCACCGAACTGCCGGGCCTGATGGAAGCCGCCCGCAACTTCGGCCAGCAGCGCACGCCCTACGCCATGCTCTCGCGCGGCATCGCCGGGCTTGCGGGGCAGAACACGGTGGTGATGACCTTCCCCGGCTCTCGCAAGGGCGCGGAAGAATCCCTCGCTGCCGTGCTGCCGGGCCTGGTGCATCTGATCAAGGCCTGTCGCTGGGGGCAGCCTCACAAAGGTGGCTATGCGTAGGGTGGGCAAGCATTTTCTCGTTTGCCCACGCGCACACGGCGAAAAACCTGCGTGGGCACGCTGCGCTTTTTCCACCCGGAGCTGCCATGTAGCGACAGGAAAAGCACCATGATGATTTCAGTCGAAGCCGCGCTGGCCCGTGTGATCGCGGCAGCCCATTCGCTGGGCAGTGAAAATCTGCCGCTTACTGCCGCCTGTGGCCGCGTGCTGGCGGCGGCGGTGCGTTCACAACACCCGCTGCCCCTGTTCACGCAGAGCGCGGTGGATGGCTACGCGGTGCGGCAGGCCGATCTCGTCACTCTGCCCTGCACCTTGCCACTGGGTGCGGCGGTGGCGGCGAAAGCGCAGTCGCAGCATCCCGTGCTGCCAGCGGGTACTGCCATGCGCATTCTCACCGGCGGCCTGCTGCCACTAGGTGCAGATACCGTGGTACGGCAGGAGCGCACACATCGAGAAGCCGATCATGTAACCGTGCTGGAGGCAGTCGCCACCGGTACCGATATCCGAGAGGCCGGCGAAGAGATGCCAGCCGGAACCGTGGTGGCCCCCGCCGGCAAGCGCATCACGCCGGGGCTGGTCGGTTCGCTGGCGCTGGCGGGGGCCGCACAGGTGAGGGTATGGAAGCTGCCGCGCATTGTCGTGCTGGTGAGCGGCGACGAAGTGGTGCGCGATGGCCTGCCGCTGCAACTGGGGCAGGTGCCGGATGCCAATGGCCCACTGCTCGCGGCCTATCTCACCGCTTGGGGGGTGCCGCCGCTTCGCATTGAGGCGGTGGCCGATACCGAAATAGCGGTGCGGCAGGCCATGGGGCGTGCGTTCGACGATGCCGACATCGTGCTCACCACCGGCGGCGTTTCGGTGGGCGACCATGACTACATCCCCGCCATGGCCGAATCGCTCGGCGCGCAGCGACTGCTGTGGAAAGTGGCGCAGAAGCCCGGCATGCCACTCTACGTAGCTGAGCGTGGCGGCTGCCTGCTGTTCGGCCTGCCCGGCAATCCGGCCAGCGTTCTGATCAACCTCATCGTCTACGTGCGGGCCGCACTGGACGCCATGCAGGAATGCGATCCAGCCTTGCGCTGGCACGAGACGACTCAGATGGACCAAGGCCAGCGTGACCCGGCGAAGACCCTCTGGCTGCGCGCCACGCAGGAGCAGGATGCCGAGGGGCGCACCACTTTGCGCACCCTGCGCGGACAGGCCTCGCACATGCTGGGCAACCTCGCAGAGGCCAATGCCTTGCTGAGGCTGGAACCGGAATGGGAAGTGAGCAACGCCACGCGGTGGTGCGCGCTGGACTGAACGCCAGCACGGCAGCGGCAATGGAGGCTGGGGTCGGAATTGAACCGGCGTACGCGGATTTGCAGTCCGCTGCATGACCACTCTGCCACCCAGCCAGTGCCGCTGACTGGAGAAACTAAAAGCCCCGCAACGCGGGGCTTCAGCGAAACGTTGGAGCGGGAAACGAGATTCGAACTCGCGACCTATACCTTGGCAAGGTATCGCTCTACCAACTGAGCTATTCCCGCAACGAGGTGCGAATTATAGAGACGAAGCCTTTTGTGTCAAGGCATTTGCTTCGTTTTGCGACCACATCCGGCAAACAAATCATTGCGGCATCGACTCTTTCAGCAGGGGCCAGGCTGCTTTTAAATAAATCACCATCGACCAGATGGTGAGTGCGGCCGCCGCGAACAAAAGCACGTAACCAATCTCGTAGATCGGCAGCCCGAAAAACGGTTGCTGCCAGATCAGCATGCCGATGGCGGTCATCTGGAAACCGGTCTTGATCTTGCCAATCGAGCTCACTGCCACGGTGGTGCGCTGGCCCAGCTCGGCGAGCCACTCGCGCAGCGCCGAGATGGTGATCTCGCGCCCGATGATGATGGCCACCAGGATGGCCATGATGCTGCCGGGCTGGTCACGCAGCAGCATCACCAGGCTCACCGCCACCAGGAGCTTGTCGGCGACCGGGTCGAGGAAGGCGCCGAACTTGCTGGTCTGGTTCCATCGTCGGGCGAGGTAGCCATCGAGCCAGTCGGTGATGGCGGCGAGCACGAACAGCACGCAGGCCCATTGCCTTGCATGCGGCCAATCGACATAGAACAGCGCGAGCACCACCGGGATGGCGGCGACACGACCAAGAGTGAGGGCAAGCGGAATGTTCAGGCGCATGGGCAGAGCATACCCGTGCCTGCGGCGCGCGGTCAGTGAAAGCGTGCGTAGATGCGCTCGGCCAGGGCGGTGTTGATGCCCTCCACTTTCGCCAGCGCGTCGATGCTGGCGCGCTTGACTTCACTCAGGCCGCCAAAGGCATTCAGCAGCGCACGGCGGCGGCTTGGCCCCAGACCCTCGATATCTTCCAGCGAGGAGGTGACCCGCGCCTTGTCGCGCGCCGCGCGGTGGCCGGTGATGGCAAAGCGGTGCGCCTCGTCGCGGATGCGCTGGATGAGATGCAGCGCCGGTGAGTCGGGTGCCAAGCGCAAGGGCAGTTCGCGATCAGGCAGGATGAGCTCCTCAAGCCCCGGCTTGCGGGTTGGCCCTTTGGCGATGGCAACCACCTTCAGATCGCTGATTTCCAGCTCATCGAGGGCTTCGAGCGCGGCGTTGAGCTGGCCCAGGCCCCCGTCGATGAACAACACGTCGGGCGCAGACACTTCGCCATTCTTGATGCGCGCATAGCGACGCTTTACGGCCTGGTGGATGGCGGCATAGTCATCACCCGCAGTGATCTGTTCCTTGCCCTCACGCTGCTGGGCATCGGGCGTGTCGCTGTCGATGTTGAACTTGCGATAGGCCGACTTCAGCGGCCCGTCTTCATTGAACACCACACAGCTCGCCACGGTCTTCTCGCCGCGCGTGTGGCTGATGTCGAAGCACTCCATGCGCTTGGGCGGATGCTCCAGATCCAGTGCGCGCTGCAATTCCAGCAGGCGGTCGTCCATGCTGGCGGCTTCGACCAAGCGGGTGGAGAGCGCCTGCGCGGCGGTAGCCTGTGCCATTTCCAGCAGACGCACCTTCGCACCGCGCTGCGGCAGGCAGATGCTGACCTTGCGCCCTGCCCTGCTGCCCAGCGCACCTTCGAGCATGGTCTCTTCACCGATGTCGTGGCTCACCAGAATCTCTGGCGGTGCTGGCTGGTCGAGATAGTGCTGGCTCAAAAAGCTTTCCAGCAATTCCTGCGGGGCGGCGTGCGCGGCATGTTTTGGAAAGTGGCTGCGATGGCCCAGATTCATGCCGTCACGCACGCTCATCACTACCACGCAGCTGGCGGACTGGTGGGTAGCGACACAGACCACGTCGAGGTCTTCCGCCCCGCCGGTGAGCGCGCGGCTCTCGCGCACACGCTTCAAGGCGGCGATCTGGTCGCGCAGAGCGGCAGCCTTCTCGAAAGCGAGGGCCTCGGCGGCCTGCTCCATCTCCACCGTCAGGTCGGCGGCGAGCGCATCGGCCTTGCCTTCGAGCAGGCGCGTGGCTTTCCTGATGTCGGCGGCGTAGTCCTCTTTCGAGATGAGATTGACGCAGGGCGCAGAACAGCGCTTGATCTGGTGTTGCAGGCAGGCCCGCTGGCGGTGTGCGAAAAAATTGTCGCGGCAGGGCCTCAATTTGAAGAGCTTTTGCAGGGTGTAGAGCGTCTCTTTCACCGCGCCCGCGCTGGGGAAAGGCCCGAAGTAGTGGTGCTCGCCAGTCTTCGCCCCCCGGTAGTAGCCGATGCGCGGGTAGGCGTGGCTGCTAAAGCGCACATAGGGGTAGCTCTTGTCGTCGCGGTAGACGATGTTGTACTTGGGATTCAGCTCCTTGATGAGGTTGCTCTCGAGGATCAGCGCCTCGTCCTCGGTATGGACGAGGGTGACTTCGATGCGCGCGATCTGGCTCACCATCGCCTCGATACGCGGGTCGCCGGAGGCGCGCAGAAAGTAGCTGCCGACGCGCTTCTTGAGGTTCTTTGCCTTGCCCACGTACAGCAGCTCGCCGCCCGCGCCGGTCATGCGGTAGACGCCGGGCGCGCTGCTGAGTTGTTGCAAAAAGGATCGGGAGTCGAAAACCGCAGTCATGCGGCTATTGTGCGGGCTGTCGCGCACAAAAAAAGCGGCGGGCTAGTCCGCCGCCTTGATGAGGCAAGGCTATTTGACCGGCCAGTAGATGTGCGTCTTCAACTCTGCTGCTGGTGTGCTGGCAGGGTCCGTGATGTAGTGCTCCCAGGACAGGCCATTGTCCTCAAGCCCGGCCAGCGACTTGAATGCCAGAAGCTTGCCATAGCTGGGTTCCATCGCCTCGTATGGGCCGACGTGGGTGGCACGGATCGCCCAGCCTGCGTAGGTCTTGCCCGCCTTCACGGCGCTCTCGGCAGGCAGGGTGATCTCCTTGTCCACTGCGATCGCGGCGTCGAACTCCCAGAACTTGGTCTGTTCGTCGAACTTGCGGGTGATGGCCAGCGGTGCGCTGGTCTGCTTCAAGCTCGCGGCCTGCATCGCGGCATTGACCTGGCCATAGGCGGCACCGATCTTGGCGGCTGCCTCGGCGACTCCAGCGCTGTCGGAGAAGTAGAGAATCGGCATGGCCTGGGTTTCGACCACTGCGATCTCGATGCCGCTGAAATCATTCTTGGGCAGGGACTCCACCAGGGTCTTGAGCTGGGCGAGGCCTTTTTCGTAATCGGGACCCAGCATCTTGTCCATGATCAGGCCGAAGTAGCGCAGGAACAGGCTGCCCTTGAAATCGGAGTCGTAGGTCCAGACGACGCGCGTGCCCTCGCCTTCGGGGCTCAGTTTCAGATGGGCCGTGTTGTCGCTGTCGAAGCCTGCGAATACCAGCTTGAAGCTCACATCCTGGTTCGGCACGCTGGCGATGATTTCCTGCGAGCCATCACCATCGACCTTCGACTGCCAGGACTGCTTCGCACCGACACCCCAGGGTGCGCCGCTGAAGCTCTGCGTTTTCGCCGGGTCATTGCCTTCCCAGGGCGACCATTTGTGGAATTGCCGAAAACCATTGACCACCGTGTAGACGGTCTGCGGCTTGGCATTGACGGTGGTGCTGCGCTCGACATGGACGGTGTCCGGCAGCAAGAAGCCAACGGCAGCCAGCAACACGCACAGGCCAATGATGCCAATGACGAGATATTTGAGGATTTTCATTTTGTTCTCCCTTTTGTGAGGGCGATACGCTAACCGCTTCATGGGCATGCCTCAAGCGCGGCCACAAAAAAGGGCCAGCGTGCTGCTGGCCCTTTCATGTCTGCGAATCAATCCGCAGTGCGCTGCGACTTCAAGGCTTAGTGAAACTGTTCCTCTTCCGTAGACCCGGTGAGCGCCTTCACCGAAGACGAACCACCCTGGATCACGGTAGTGACGTCGTCAAAGTAGCCCGCGCCGACTTCCTGCTGGTGGCTGACGAAGGTGTAACCCTTCTCGCGTGCGGCGAACTCCTGCTCCTGCACCATTTCGGTGTAGTGCCGCATGCCTTCGCCGCGGGCGTAGGCGTGGGCAAACTGGAACGTGTTGAACCAGTTGATATGGATACCGGCCAGGGTGATGAACTGGTACTTGTAGCCCAGTGCTGACAGGTCTTCCTGAAACGACGCGATCTGCTTGTCGTTGAGGTTCTTCTTCCAGTTGAAGCTGGGTGAGCAGTTGTAGCTCAGGAGCTTGCCGGGGTTGGCTTTCAATACAGCCTGTGCGAACTCGCGGGCGAAACCGATGTCCGGCACGCCGGTCTCGCACCAGACCAGGTCGGCGTAGGGGGCGTATGCCACGCCACGCGAGATCGCCTGCTCAAGACCATTCTTGACGCGATAGAAACCTTCCTGCGTACGCTCGCCAGTGAGGAAGGGCTTGTCGTTGGCGTCGTGGTCGCTGGTGATGAGGTTGGCGGCCTCGGCGTCGGTACGGGCCAGGATAATCGTCGGCACGCCCATGACGTCCGCTGCAAAGCGGGCCGAAATGAGTTTTTCGCAGGCTTCCTGCGTCGGCACCAGCACCTTGCCGCCCATGTGGCCGCATTTCTTCACGGCGGCCAGCTGGTCTTCAAAGTGCACGCCGGCAGCGCCAGCGGTGATCATGTTCTTCATCAGCTCGAAAGCATTCAGCACGCCACCGAAACCGGCTTCGGCGTCCGCCACGATCGGCAGGAAGTAATCGACATGGTCCTTGTGGCCCTTGTCGATGCCACGCGACCACTGAATCTCGTCGGCGCGGATGAAGGTGTTGTTGATGCGGCGCACCATGGTCGGCACCGAGTCGTAGGCATACAGCGACTGGTCGGGGTACATGGTCTCGCTGGTGTTGCCGTCGGCGGCAACCTGCCAGCCGGAGAGATACACGGCTTCGAGGCCGGCCTTGGCCTGCTGCATCGCCTGACCGGCGGTGATGGCGCCGAAAGCGTTGACGTAGCCTTTCTTGGCACCGCCGTTGACGAGTTTCCAGAGCTGTTCAGCCCCGCGCTGAGCGAGCGTGTGCTCGATCTTGACGCTGCCGCGCAGGCGGACGACGTCGGCGGCGGAATAGCCACGCTTGACGTTTTTCCAGCGGGGGTTGGTGGCCCAATCGTGTTCCAGGGCCTTGATCTGCTCGTCGCGTGTCGTCATCGGTGAAAGTCCTTCTACTGGGGGAGGAACGGTGAGCGCCCGGCGCATCAATGACACGGGGCTGAAACGGGGCGGGATTATACAGATGGTCTTTTTGCAGTGCAGCAAAAAGCCCTTTCTGCGGTCAGCCTTAGGTGAAGAGCCGCGTTGTTGTTGCAAGCTCTGGTTCTGTGTCAAAAGCGCATTTTTCGGGCACCCACGGTCTCAAGCTGCACCCAAAGGCCTGTCCGGACAGTAGTCTGGCAGGCAAACCTGATTTCCAATCCGCAAGCCGAGAATCGTCATGAGCCGTTTCCTGCTACCCCGCCGCACCCGACAGATTCCACCCGGCTGGAGCCGCCGCCAGTTTCTGCGCTCGATGTTTTTCAGCGCCGGTGCAGTCGGTTCCAGCAGCTGGCTCGCCGCCTGTAGCAGCCAGCTGCCAGCGGAGGTCCTGCAGGATTTGACTCCCCTCATTCCGGTGCCTCCTCCCGCGCCTGGCACCCCGCCCGCTACACCTGCCCCAACACCGCGCTTCGCCAATCTCGGCCCGTTGCGTGCGGCTGATGCCAATGGCGTGCGCACACCGGCAGGCTTTTCCACCCGCGTCGTCGCCATCAACAATGAGTTGCCACAGCGCAATGGCATGTCGGTGAGCGGCCCTTCCTCGCCTGCAACCGCCGTCGGCACCCGGCCCTGGCACATCCTCAATGACGGTGGTGCTGTCATTGCACGGCCCAATGGCGGCTGGATTTATGTCAGCAACTCCGAAATCCCCGGCAGCGGCAGTGCCGCCCAGGCCGATCCTCGCCTCTCTGTGCTCGGCAGCCAGCTGGAAACCTTCACCCCCGGCTTGGGCGGTGTTGGCACGCTGGTGTTCGACCCCGACGGCACGATTGTCGATAGCTACTCCATCCTGACTGGCACCACTTTCAACTGTGCAGGTGTCATCACGCCCTGGAACACCTGGCTCTCCTGCGAGGAGATCCCCACCGGACTGGTGTGGGAGTGCAATCCTTTTGCCGCTTCGGCTGGTATTGCCCGTCCGGCGTTGGGTTTGTTCGACCACGAAGCGATTGCCATCGACCCCGTACGCAAAATCCTCTGGCAGACCGAAGACCGCCGCGATGGCCGTTTTTTCCGCTTCGTACCTTCGGCCACCGACTGGCCCGCGGGTGCGGCGCGCCCTGCACTGCAAGCGGGCAAGCTGCAAACCATGGTGGTGGGTGGTGCAGGCGTGGCCGGTGCGGAGGATGCGCCCCAGCCGGTGACCTGGAAAGACACGCTCAATCCCGCTGCTGCCCAAGACCAGAACCGTGATCCCGCCACAGCCGTTTTCAATGGTGGCGAGGGCATCTGGCTGTTCAATGACGTGGTGTATTTCACCACCAAGAACGACAACACCATCTGGGCCTATGACCTTTTGGCCGAGACCATCGAGGTGATCTACCGCTTCGATACCGTCAAGGGCGATGAAGCCGCCAACAACATCCTTTCTGGCGTCGACAACCTCATCATCACCCCGCAGGGCGACATCCTGGTTGCCGAGGACGGCGGCGATCTGCAAGTGGTGGTGCTGCTGCCCGACGGCACGCAAAAGCCGCTGTTGCAGATTGTTGGACAAGATCAGTCGGAAGTCGCCGGCATCTCCTTCACCCCCGATGGCAAGCGCATGTATTTCACCAGTGATCGCGGTGGCCGCAATGGCCCCGCGTACGGCAATGGCGCAGGGATGCTCTACGAG
Organism: Nevskiaceae bacterium; assembly: GCA_021731445.1. Taxonomy (GTDB): domain Bacteria; phylum Pseudomonadota; class Gammaproteobacteria; order Nevskiales; family Nevskiaceae; genus Stagnimonas. Next base: position 18,110 of record JAKFXK010000030.1, read on the forward strand.
CTGATGCTGCCCGATACGATTTAGAGCGTTTTCATTTAAGTGCAGATAACAAGACTCGTCGTCATACCGGCGAAAGCCGGTATCCAGTCCTTCAAATCCAGCAAACCCTGCCGGTACTGGATTCCGGCTGTCGCCGGAATGACGGATGAAGAATCTCGTCTCAGTGCCAACTGCAAGTAGATCCTCACGCTGTGCTCAGGATGAACGCTAGGGGATTGCCAAATTAAACCGCCAGCACTTCAACCGGCACCCCGTTCAAGGCCGCGTTGCCGCTCAGGCCGTCAAGAAAGTGTTCGTCGGTGAGGTCGTTGTTGCTGGCCCCCGGATGAGCCTCGGCAATGCCCATGCGCGTACCGCTGCGGTTGTGGCCCCAGCCATGCGGCAGGCTCACCACGCCGGGCATCACCTCGTCGCTAGCCTGCATCTCGACGCGAATCTCACCGACTTTTGAGCGCACCCGCACGGTGCTGCCATCGGTGAGGCCGCGTGCGCTGACATCGTCGGGGTGCATCAGCAGCTGATGACGGGCATTGCCTTTCACCAGGCGGTGCGAGTTGTGCATCCAGGAGTTGTTGCTGCGCACATGGCGGCGGCCAATCAGCTTCAAGCCCGCGCTGGCTGGCATCACGTCTCGCAGTGTCTCGCCGAAGCGCAACAGCTCCTCGAACATCGGCTTTGGCGCAGCATTGATGCGCTTGTCGGCATGGACAAGGCGTTCCGGCAGCGTGGGCCTGAGCGCGCCCAGGTCCAGGCCATGCGGCGTGGCTTGCAGCTGCTTCACCGAGAGTTTGCGGGGGCTGGCTTGCAGGCCGAGATCGACAATCTGCTGCGGGCGCGGCATGGCGCGCGCGGGCTGGCCCAGTTTCTCGGCAAGGCGCTTGCCGACGGCCTGGAAGATTTCCCAGTCGTGCATCGTGCCTTCTGCCTTGTCGAACAGCGGCTCGCTCAGACGCGCCGTGTTATGCACGGCGAAATGGTGAAAGATCATGTCGTAGTGCTCGTGCTCCAGCGCGCAGGTGGGCGGCAGAATCACATCGGCATGTCGCGTGGTTTCGTTGAGATAAATGTCCACGCTGACCATGAAGTCGAGCGAGTCCAGTGCGGCATCCAGCCGGCGGCCATTGGGGGTGGAGAGCACCGGATTGCCGGCGATGGTGACCAGTGCCCTCACCTGCCCTGCCCCCGGGGTTTCGATCTCCTCGGCCAGTGCCGCCACCGGCAGCTCGCCACCGAACTCCGGCAGCCCGCGCACCCGCGTGTGGTGCTTGCCGAACGAGCCGGGTTTCGAGCCGGCCGGGCCGTTCACCAGATCCAGCGCCGGTTCGGTGAACAGCATCCCGCCCTCGCGGTCGAGATTGCCCGTGGCGAGATTGATGAGCTGGATCAGCCACTGGCACAGCGAGCCATAGGCCTGCACCGAGACGCCCATGCGGCCATAGCAGGCAGCGCCATCGGCTCCGGCAAAATCGCGGGCGATGGTCTGGATGACCTGCTCGTCGATGCCGCAGTGCGCCGCGAGCGCGGCCAATTCGAACGGGCGGATCGCATCCAGCGCCGTGTCCAGATCATCGGTGAACGCCGCGACGCGACCAGGGCGCAGCAGGTCTTCATCCAGCATCACCTTCAGCAGGCCGAGCAGAAACGCCGCATCGGTGCCGGGGCGGATGAAGTGGTGCGCATCGGCGACCTCCGCCGTCTCACTCCGGCGCGGATCGATCACCACCATTCGCCCACCTCGCGCGTGCAGCGCCTTCAGGCGATGGCGAAAGTCCGGCACCGTCATCAGGCTGCCATTGCTCGCCATCGGATTGGCACCGAGCACGAGGAAGTACTGTGTGCGATCGATGTCGGTGATCGGCACCATCAGCTGGTGGCCATACATCCAGTAGGCCATCAGCTGATGTGGAAGCTGATCGACCGAGGTGGCCGAGTAGCGGTTTCTCGTACGGATCGGCGAGAGCATTTGCCCCGAAGTGGTCAGCACGCCGTAGTTGTGGACGCTCGGATTGCCGAGGTAGGCGGCGACACTATCGGGATCGCGCAAGTGCGCCTTCGCCAATTCGGTGGCGACCAGATCAAAGGCGGCATCCCATTCGATTTCCTGCCATTGGTCGCCGATGCGCTGCATGGGTTTGCGCAGGCGATCAGGGTCTTCGTAGATGTCTTTCAGTGCGACGGCTTTCGGGCAGATGTGGCCGCGCGAAAGAGGGTCGGCGGTGTCGCCCTTAATCTGCAATATCTCGTTACCGCGCACCTTGAACTCCAGGCCGCAGATGGCCTCGCAGAGGTTGCAGGCACCGTAGTGGATGCGTTCGGCTGGCGTGGTCGCTGGCTCAGTCATTCGGGTTTCTCCTCAATCAGATGAGCAGCCTAAACCAAATGATGACTGTCATTCCCGCGCAGGCGGGAGTCCAGTTGTGGATGCGGAGCGCACACGCGCAAAACTGGATTCCCGCCTGCGCGGGAATGACGGTTTAAAACCGCACCACTACCCAGCCAGTGGGCGGCGACTGGCCATCACGCTGTCGATCAGGGTTTGGTAACTGCTGGCGATCTCCTGCGCCGCCATCGCCATCGCCGCCTCGTTGCCGCCTGCGCTGCCCCTTTCCAGTGCGGTGCATTGCGCCACCAACGGTGCCGCACCCAGCAGCTGCGCACCGGACTTGATGGCGTGGGCGAAGAACTTCATCGCCTTGGCATCGGCACGTTCAGCTGCGTTGCCGAGGCCGTTCACCAGCCGCGCTACATCCCCCTGCATGGCGCGGAGCATGTTCTCGATGCCTTCGGGGCCGATCGCCAGCGCCATCGTATCCAGCGCGGAGGACTGGAGACCGGCCGTCGCGAGGGTTGCGACTGGCGGGCGGTTGCGATCCAGCGCCGCTGCCAGTTGTGCCAGCTGCACCGGCTTGCTCAGATAGTCGTCCATGCCCGCAGCCAGGCAACGCTCGCGGTCATCCGCCTGCGCACCGGCGGTGAGCGCGATCAGGCGCGGACGGCGCGGCGCAGGCAGCTGCGCACAGATCTGCCGGGCGGCGGCGATGCCGTCCAGCAGCGGCATGTGGATGTCCATCAGCACCACATCGTAGTGGGTGGTCTCGGTGCGGCTGACGGCATCTCGGCCGTTGTCCACCAGATCCACCGCGCAGCCCAGGAGATGCAACATCTTCACCGCCACCTGCTGGTTTACCGTGTTGTCTTCGGCCAGCAGCACGCTAAGGCGCATCGGCTCCAGCCGCCGTCGCAGCAGGCCGGGTTCATGCGCTGCGGCACCACCCAGCTGGGCATCCAGCACCCGTCGCAAGGTCGCCTGCCGTACCGGCTTGGGCAGCTCGGCGGCAAAAGCCTCAGTCGCCGACGGGCTGCCAAGCGCGCGCGCCAGCACCAGCGGCAATGGGGCGATGCCGCCCTGCCGTTGCAGCTGCCGGATCTGCTGCCCAAGCTGGCTACCGCTGTCCTGCCCCAGGCGTGCACCGAGAATGGCGAGATCGAACACCTCACCGCGCGCCAGCCAGGCCAGTGCCTCCTCACCCGTGCCAGTTGACTGCACGACCAGCCCCAGCGCTTCCGCTGCCCGTTGCAACTGGGTGCGACTGGCGGCACTGCGCTCCACCAGCAGCAGGCGTCGTCCCTGCAAGGCGGCATCGACTACCGGGGCCGGCAGCGGTACGCAAGGCAGCGCCAGCACGGTGAACCAGAAGGTCGCGCCTGCGCCTGTCGCGCTCTCCACGCCGACGCGACCGCCCATGCCCTCGGCCAGCCGCTTGCAGATGGCCAGGCCCAGTCCGCTGCCGCCGTACTCTCGGGTGGTGGAGACATCCGCCTGGCTGAAAATCTGGAACAGACGGCCCTGATTCTCGGCCGGTACGCCGATGCCGGTATCGCATACCGCAAAGCGCAGCAGGCAGCGGCCATCGGCCTGAAGCGTGCTGCCCACCTGCACGATGATTTCGCCAGCGGCCGTGAATTTGACGGCGTTGGCAAGAAAGTTCGCCAGCACCTGCCGCACCCGCGTCACATCACCCAGCACGGCGGCAGGGGTATCCGGGTCGATCAGGTAGGCGAGTTCCAGCTGCTTCTGGCCGGCCTGCAGGGCCACCAGCTCCATCGCCTCCTCCACGCACTGGCCGATCTCGAAGCGCCGCGCCTCCAGTTCCAGCTGGCCGGATTCGATCTTGGAGAAATCGAGGATGTCATTGAGCACCGACAGCAGGTGCGCGGTGCTGGACTGCACCGTATCGACCAGCTCGCGCTGCGACGGTGCCAGCGGGGTTTCGCCCAGCACATCGCTCAAGCCGATGATGGCGTTCATCGGCGTGCGAATCTCATGGCTCATGTTGGCGAGAAAGGCCGCCTTGGCGGCGGTCGCGCTCTCGGCCATCGCGCGGGCCTGGTCGAGATCGCGGTTGCGCTCGGCCAGCTCCAGGTGGATCGCCAAGAGGCCGCGGTTGCGGTCTTCCAGCTCGTGGTTGAGACGGTCGATCTCGTCCATGCGCGCCTGCAGCTCCGCCTCGCGCTTCTGGAGTTGCAGCAGGGTCTGGGTCAGCTCGCGATTCTGCTGGCTCAGCAGTTCGTCGGGGCTGACACCGGAGCGCTGCTGCAACTGGCTGCGCCAATGGTCGAGCTGCTCCGGCGAGGGCGCTGCACCCTGCACCAGCCGCAGCGAGGCCGTCACGGTCCGCCCGCCCCCCGGCAGCGGTTCGATGTGGATGTTCTCCGCCAGCTTGCGAGCGGCATCGAGACTCTGTCCGATATCCAGCAGCTGATGGCCGCTGGCGGCAGGCGGCAGCTCTAAGTCGCGCACCACGATTTCGAGCGCACCAGCCTCGCGCAGGCTCACAGCAATCTCGATGCTGCCGCCGCCCTGCTGGATGGCGTGGCGGGCCAGCTCCGAGGCCACGGTCGCAAAGCGGGTCTCGGCCTGCGCCGACACTGCCGCCAGCGCGCACAGCGCGCGCACCTGCTGGCGGGCGTGGGCGATGTCCTTGCCGCCCGCGAGCGGCAGAGTGATGAGCACTGATCTCATGGGTGGTCGTGCTTCCTCTGAAATCCCGTCATTCTGAAATTCCGTCATTCCCGCGCAGGCGGGAATCCAGTGGGCTGGTGATGCTCTCCGCGACCAGAACTGGATTCCCGCCTGCGCGGGAATGACAGTGCTCTTGGTTGGGCGCGCGCCGATTCAAAATGAGTCACTGCGCGATTCAAAACAAGTCACTGCGCTGGTGTATCTCATGGCGGCCGGGGCCGGCGATCCTGGATCACGACAATAGTCGCATCGTCGTTACCGCGTCGGCTGTCTCGGTGCAGCAGTGCGGCCAGCACGGCAGGGTCGTGCGCCTGCGTCAGGCGGCACAGCGCGGGGTCGAGGCTCACCCGCAAGCCATCGCTGTGCAGGATCAGGGTCGCACCCGGCTCCCAGTCGGATTCGACCACCCGCACAGCCGGCGCGGTGAAGCTGATGCCCAGCGTGCCGGGGCGTGGCACCAGGCTGTAGCTGCGTTCGCGCAGGTATACCCGTCCTTCGACGTTGCCCGCGCCACCGAAGCGCAGGCGTTCGCTGTTGGCGTCCACCCGGCACAGGCTGGCCGCACCACCCCGGGTGCTGCGCATGGCCTGGTTGGCGCGCAGGAAGTAATCCGGCAGCGTGCCGTCGAAGCCGCCGTGCAGCACTGCCACCGCCGCATCGGCCGCCAGCTCCGCCTTGTGACCGTGGCCGAGGCCATCGACCAGCAGCAGGGTCATGCCCTGGCTGTCCTGCACCACTGCCCAGCCATCACCGCAGCCGCCGGCAACCACCGGCACGCTCACGCCCGCCGCGCGCTGCCCGCCCTGCGGCGGGGGCGGCAGCTGCGGGTTGAGGATCCGCGCCACCACCACGGTGCCGATGCCCGCGCCCAGGCCGGTGCGGCTGAACAGGTCGAACTCGCCCGCCAGCCGCTGCACCGAGGCCAGGCCGACGCCCATGCCGAGCAGCTTGCGGCCTTCGCGCAGGGCATCCTGAAAATCTTCGCGGATGCGCCCGGCCAGCACGCGCGGCACGTCGCCGATGCCCGGCCCGTAGTCGACGCTGATGAGCTCGATACCGCGACGGCGCGCCAGCAGCCGCCACAGCAGATAGCCGCCGGGCAAGGCGTGGCGCAGCAGATTGGTGCCGAGCTCGGTCGCCGCCAGCTCGGCGTTGGCGATGAGGCTCTCGGCCAGACCCGCGTCGTGCGCGCGGGAGCGCAACTCGCGCCGCAGCGCGCCGACATCTTCGGGGTGGACGATGGCGTGCTGGCTGTGTGCGGGTTCGTTTACCGCTTCCATCGCACGATCACCACCCGCGTGCCTCGCCCGAGGACGGAATCGATGTGGAACTCGTCGGAAAGCCGCTGCGCACCGGGCAGTCCTAAGCCCAAGCTGCCGCCGGTGCTGTAGCCATCGCGCAGAGCCAGCTCGATGTCCTCGATGCCCGGCCCCTGATCGCTGAAAGTGGCGCGCACGCCCTTGCGCCGGCCATCGGCAATCGGCAATCGGCTCGACCTCCAGCTGCCCGCCCAGCGGGCCGCCGTACTTGAGCACGTTGCGCGCCAGCTCCGAGCCTGCCGTGATGAACTTGGTCAGGTCCACCGTGCCCAGCCCCACCTCCACCCCGCGGTTGCGCAGCATCGCGCGCACCGCCACCAGATCCATCTCAGAGCGGATATGGCACTGGTTCTGGATCGGGAGATTGCTGGTGGCAACCATTGTTTTTTACGCCTGCAGGCGCTGCAGCAGTTCCATGCCCTTGCCGGCGTTGAGCGCGGTGTGCACCTGGTGCATGTCCACGCCCAGCTCGACCAGGGTGATGGCGACGGCGGGCTGGATGCCCACCACCACCGCCTCGCAGCCCAGGAGCCGCACCATCGCGACGATGCGCGAGATGACGCGGGCGATGAAGCTGTCCACCACCGCCAGTCCGCTGACGTCGATCAGCGTGCCCTTGGCGCGGGTGCGGGCGACTTCGCGGGTGATCTGGCCTTCGAGCCGCAGCACCGCCTCGTCGTCCATGTCGCCCTGCAGGCTCACCAGCAGGCTGGTGCCGACCCGGATGATCGGGACGATGTCAGTAGCCACTATTTACCCCCCCCCCCGCAATGTCACTGCCTCGGGGTCCTTGCGCAGCGCCAGCGCCAGCTGCAGGGCATCGCGCATGGTGCTGCGCGAGCGCAGCGCGCCAATGTCGATGCCCAGGTGCACCATCGCCTGCGCGGTTTCGGGCCTGACACCGCTGAGGATGCAGTCCGCACCCATCAGTCTCGCGCCCTGCACCGTCTTGAGCAGGTTCTGCGCCACCTGCGAGTCGATGGTGGGCACGCCGGAAATGTCGAGGATGACGAACTCGGCCTCGTCCTGGCCGATCTTCTGCAAGAGATTCTCAGTGAGACGCGCGGCGCGCTGGCTGTCGAGCGTGCCGATGATGGGGAGTGCGAGCACCTTGTCCCAGACCTGCATGACCGGCGTGGAGAGTTCCATGATCTCGTCGCGCTGGCGCTGCAAGAGTTTTTCGCGCTCGACGCGCTCGGTGATGTCTGCAATGGCGGCGATGGCGAAGCGGCCTTCCGAGGTTTCGATCGGGTTCAGGCCGATTTCCACCGGAAACTCGCTGCCATCCTTGCGCGCGCCAGTGAGGTCGCGGCCGATGCCCATCATGCGCGGGCGCGGGTCGGTGAAAAAGCCCATGCGCAGGCCAGGGTGGCGCTCGCGGATGCGCTTGGGCACCAGGATCTCGATGGCCTGGCCGACCAGCTCGCTGCGTTGGTAGCCGAACAGTTTCTCGGCCTGGTTGTTGGTGAGCACGATGATGCCGTGGGTGTCGATCATCACCATCGCATTGGGTGCTGACTCGACCACGGCGCGGAATTTTTCCTCCGCACGACGGCGCTCGGTGATGTCGGCGATGGCGGCAATGGCGAAGCGGCCCTCGCTGGTGACGATGGGGTTCAGCCCGATCTCGACCGGCACCAGACTGCCGTCCTTGCGCAGGCCGTGCAGTTCGCGGCCGGCACCCATGGTGCGCGGACGCGGGGCGGTGAAAAAGCTGTCGCGCAGCTTGGGGTGGCCGGGGCGCATCATCTCCGGCACCAGCATATCCACCTTCTTGCCGAGCAGCTCCTCGCGGGCATAGCCGAACAGCTTGTCCACCTGGGCGTTGGTGAGCACGATGTCGCCGCTCTCGTTGATCATGATCATCGCGGTGGGCGCGGCCTCGACCACGGAGCGGAACTTCTCTTCCGCGCGGCGGCGCTCGGTGATGTCGGCGATGGCAGCGATGGCGAACTTGCCCTCGCTGGTCTGGATCGGGTTCAGACCAATCTCCACCGGCACCAGTGAGCCGTCCTTGCGCTTGCCAAACAGCTCGCGGCCCGCACCCATGGTGCGTGGACGCGGGTCGGTGAAAAAGCCGTCGCGCAGTTTCGGGTGCCCCTTGCGGTTGGCATCCGGCACCAGGGCATCCACTTTCAGGCCCAGCAGCTCATTCCGCGTGTAGCCGAAGAGTTTTTCGGCCTGGGCATTGGTGAGCACGATGTCGCCGGCCTCGTTGATCATGATCATCGCGGTGGGCGCGGCTTCCACCACGGCGCGGAACTTCTCCTCCGCACGGCTACGCTCGCTGATGTCGCTGACGGCGGCCATGGTGTAGTCGCCATCCTCGGTCTTGATCGGGTTGAGCGCGATCTCCACCGGAAACTCGCTGCCATCCTTGCGGGTGCCGGCGAGATCGCGGCCGACGCCCATGTAGCGGACTTTCGGGTCCTTGAAATAGCCATCGCGCATCGGCGGGTGGCGAGCGCGCACCGATTTGGGCACCAGCACCTCGATGGGCTTGCCCACCAGCTCTTCGCGGCTGTAGCCGAACATGCTCTCGGCCTGGGCGTTGACGAGCGCGATCAGGCCATCGCGGGTGACCAGGATATTGGCGATGGGCGAGCGTTCGAGCGCGGCACGGTATACGGCCTCGGACAGCGGTAAAGCGGGTTTCTTCTCGGCCATGGCCGACTCTCCTGGGTGGGGTACGGCGGGCTTCGATAAATCTTTGCCTGGGAATGCTTTGCAGGATACACGGCAGTTACCATATCGCCATGCGGATGAGCTTAAAAAGCTGCGCATGCAGACTCCTATCCGCCATTGACGGCAACCCATCCCGGTGTGATCGAGGTTCCAACGTGGCTGAACCCAGTACTTCCGCTCATCCGCCTGCTCAGGCTGGTCCCGATCGCGTCGGACCGGTTCGGGTACTGGTGGTGGACGACGATCCTGCTCTCATCGAACTCGTCCGCGCCCTGGGCCGTCGTCACCTGTTCGAGGTGATCGGTGCCCTGAGCCTCGCCGAAGCCCTGCAACGCGCCCGCGAGGTGCAACCCGACGCGGTGCTGATCGATCTCTACCTGGGCCCGGAAGAATCGGGCCTCGCCCTGCCGGAGCGCCTGCGCGCGCTACCGGGACTGGAGCGGGTGCCGATGGGCATCCTCTCTGGCGATGGCAGTTTTACCAGCCGCATCGCGGCCTCCAAGGCCGGGGTGTCGGTGTACCTCATGAAGCCGGTCGATCCCGACCAGCTCTCGGCCGCCGTGCACCGCCTGGTCGCACTCGGAAGCGCGCCGATACCGCAGATCCTCGTCGCCTCACACGACCATGCCACCACCGCCGGCATCGTGAGCACCCTGCAGGCCAGCGGCATGAATGTGGCGATCTGCACCCACGGCGAGAGCCTAGCCGACCGCCTCAGCGAGGTGCGCCCCGAGCTGCTGCTGATCGACGCCGATCTGCCGCCGGCCGGGGCCATCGACACCTGCCGCCTGATCCGCAGCCTGCCGCGCTGGCACGAGCTGTATATCGCGCTGATGATCGAGCCCAAAAACGACAGCGAGCGTAGTGCTCTGCGCGCTGCTGGTGCCGACGAGTGGCTGAGCCGGCCGGTGGGCAGCGCCGAGCTGCTCGACAAGGTTCACGCCAGCCTGGGGCGGGTCAGCCGCCTGCGCGAGCGCTTCGACCGCGACCCGCTCACCGGCCTGTCGCTGCGCCGGCCGTTTCTGGAACAGGCCGGCGCACGCTTCGAGGAGGCGCAACTGCGAGGTGGCGGTTTCTGCATTGCCATGCTCGACCTCGACGGCTTCAAGCAGATCAACGACCGCTATGGCCACCCGGCGGGCGATGCCGTGCTCGCCCGGCTGGGCCGCCTGCTGCAAACCCGCCTGCGCCCGATGGACCTGCGCGCCCGCTGGGGTGGCGAGGAGTTCTGCCTGGCCTTCAGCGGCGAATCGGCAGTGACGGCCAAGAGTTTTCTCGAACGGCTGCTGGCCGAGTTTCACGAGCAGACCACGGCGGGCGAGCATGGCCAGGGTTTCAAGGTGAGTTTCAGCGCTGGCGTCGCTGCGGCACCTTTCGACGGGCAGAGCATCGAGGTGCTGATCCACCGTGCGGACGAGCGGCTCTACCGGGCCAAACG
>JAKFXK010000044.1 GCA_021731445.1 Nevskiaceae bacterium
AGGGTAGTGTCTACAACGCCGGCCGCCGCTCGCCGGACTCGCTGTTCGATGCCCGCATCGCTACCTTCGAAGACGACAAAGGCGCCTACAACCAGAAGGACGCCGAGGGTTTCATCCGTCTCAACGCCTTGCGTTTGCGCACGATGGCGAAACGGGATCGCAAGGCTTGAACCGCCAGCGCAGCCGTCTAGCTGTAGCCTCTGCATAATGCCGCCTGCATCCTCTCACTTAGCATCGACAAGAACTTCCATGCCCAGTCGCCCCGTCCCCGTGTTCCTGCGTTTGTTGCTGACTGCGTTCTTGCTGATGCCCGCTGTGGGTGGCAGTCAGATGCAAGTACCGGCAAGTGCGCTGGGCGCACTTTCTGCCGAAGACCGCGCGCGCGCGCTGCAGGCCCTGCAAGGTCAGCAGGGCGAAAGTTCGGATGCGCCGGCAACACGCCAGACACCCCTTCCTTTGCCGGTCAACAGCGTGCCCGTCCAGCGCGGCAAATTGCCTGGTACGGAGGACGGACTGAGCCTGTTTGGCTATCAGTTGTTCAACTCTGCCGGCATCGCAGGTCTCCGCCAGGGCGATGCGCCCGTGCCGCAGAGTTATCTGATCGGCCCAGGCGACATCGTGCGGGTACAGCTGTTCGGCAACCAGAATGAAACTCTCAATCTAACCGTGACACGCGACGGCGCAATCAATTTCCCCAAGCTCGGGCCGATCCAGGTCGCGGGCCTGAGTGTTGATAGTGCCCGCGCGGTCATCGACCGGCGTGTGGGCAAGGAACTGATCGGGGTGCAGACCAACATCACCATGGGCCCCCTGCGCGGCATCCAGGTGTTCCTGCTGGGCGATGCCCGTCAGCCCGGTGCCTACACGGTGAGCGGGCTTGCCACACTGACTACCGCATTGATGGCTGGCGGTGGCGTCGCCGATACCGGATCGCTGCGGAAAATCCAGCTCAAGCGCGATGGCCGCTTGGTGCAGAAACTGGATCTCTACGATTTCCTGTTGCGTGGCGATTCCTCTGCAGATGTGCGCATCGAGTCCGGAGATGCGGTATTCATTCCGCCAGTGGGTGCGCGCATCGCCATCGCGGGCGCTGTGACCCGGCCTGCGGTGTACGAAATCAATGAGGGCATCACGGTCAGGCAGGCACTGGAATTGGCCGGTGGACTCACCGGCAATGCCCGGCGTGCGCAAGCGAGCTTGTCGCGTATTGGCGCCTCGGATGAGCGTCAACTGCGTGAACTGGACTTGCGGGATGCCGGGACGCTGTCCAGCGTGCTGCGCAACGGCGACCGTCTGGATGTGAGTGCGATCTACGAACGTGCCGACAATCCCGTCAGCGTGCTGGGGCATGTCCGCTACGAGAAATCCTTTGCATGGAGCCCCGGTCTCACTCTGAGGCGTGTGTTGTCATTGGCCGAGGTGCGGCCCAGCGAGCCAGGCCGCGAGCTGTATTCGGCGATGGCCCTGGTGGAACGCAGCGGGGCCGATACGGGCCTCAGGACCTGGCACGGATTTGACTTGGCGGCAGTGCAGTCCGGCAAGCTGGACGAACCCGTCGAGCCGATGGATCGGGTCGTGGTGTTAACCCGGGCGGATGTGGCCTACCTGCTGGCATCGGAAGTGCGCAATGCCCTCCAGGGTCAATTGCCGCGCCCGGTCAGCGAGTTTGCTGTCAGCGAGGCTACCGCCATCGCTGCCGATGAAGAGTCATCAGGTGATGCGGAGCGCAGCGCCAAGGCACAAACGGGCATCTGCCCGGCATTGCTGGATGTGGTCAAGATGTCCGACTCCGTACGTGCGGTCAATATTCGCGTGCTGCTGGAAGGGCAGGCAAGCTCAGCTGAAAACCGTTTCGGGCAGGCGATGGATGCAAACCGGCAGCAGGCGGCTGTGCAAGCTGCTGAGGGCAAGGTCTGCCCGCGTGTGTTCCAGGCCGCGCCCACCGCCTTGCCCTACCTGCTTGAGCGCAGCGCCGGCTTGACCGGCGAGGTGCGCCAGCCAGGCTTGTATCCCTTCGTGCCTGGGACTTCCATCGGCCGCCTCACCACCATGGCGGGGGGCGAGACGGCGGAAGCCAGCGAGGTGGAGATCGAGTTCTTCAATGTCTCCGAAGTGCTTGAGGGCGGTGCTTCACGCTTCCGCCGCCTGCCGCGCGATGCGGATTTCGCGGCGCAGGCAGCAAAAACCGCCATTTACAAGTTCCTGCCCGCAACCTCGCTGCCGGAAGTCGGAGCGGTGACAATCCGGGGCGAGGTGCGTTTCCCGGGGCGCTATGTGGTGACACGCGGCGAGCGCTACAGCGAGTTGATTGTGCGTGCCGGCGGCTTGACTGAAAGTGCGTACCCCTACGGCACTGTGTTCACCCGCGCCAGCGCCCGTGAGCAGGAAATCGCAGCCAATCGCCGCGCAGCAGCCGATCTCAGGGAGTCGCTGGTCAATGCGGCGACACAGGGTATTTCCCCCCAGGCGGCCAGCAGCACCGGCAATGCGGCCGTGCTGGATCTGGTGCAGCGGCTGGAAACCGCACCGACCACCGGACGCGTGGTGATCGAGGCTGACCCACTGGCCATCAGAAACTATCCCGATGCGGATTTCCTGCTCGAACCCGGCGATGGAATCCTGGTGCCTAAGCGACCCAATTCGATTGCCGTGATCGGCCGGGTGTTGAGTCCCGGCAGCCTTGCCTTTGTGGAAGGCGGCAGCGCCGAGGACTACATCCGACAATCAGGGGGCCTGGCCCAGGGCTCGGATGGCAAACGGACGTTCATGGTGTTGCCGAACGGCGCTGCAAAACCACTGAGGCGCTCGTTCTGGCGCTATGAGAATGTCGAGGTGGCGCCAGGCAGCGTGATCGTGGTGCCACGCGATGTCGCTCCATTCACTGCGCTGGCTCTGACCGAGCGCATCACCTCCATCCTGTCCAACCTTGCACTGTCGGCTGCCGCCTTGGTGACCATCAATCGCTGAGGGCGGTGACGATGCAAAGTTCATTTCCTTGAGCGACAAGCGGTTTTTCTTGTAGGCCAATGAGCACCGCTTTGTTGCCGCGTTTCATCCAGGCCAATGGCCTGGAGTTTGGCGTGCTGCAAGCGGGGCCTGCAGACGGCGAGCTGGTGCTGCTGGCACATGGCTTTCCCGACAGCGCCTGGAACTTTGCCCCCATCATCGAGCTGCTCTCGGCAGCGGGCTATCGTGTGGTCGCGCCCTTCATGCGTGGCTACCTGCCGACGCAAATCCCTGCGGATGGCGACTATCGCATCACCACCCTGGCGCGCGACCTGATTGCGCTGATTGACGAGTTGGGGGCCAGCCGCGCCGTGCTGGTCGGCCATGACTGGGGTGCCGTAGCCAGCTATACCGCCGCCGCGCTGCGGCCAGACCGGGTGCGCGCGGTGGTATGTGCGGCCATCCCGCATCTGCGACGCTTTTTGCGACCCACGCTGGCGCAACTGGGGCGATCCAGCTACATGCTCCGATTTCAATGGCCAGATGCAGAGCAGCATCTGGCTGCAGATGATTTCGCCGCGCTGCGCGCTCTGGTTCAGCGGTGGTCGCCTGGGGCTGATTTGGCGGCGGCACTGGCCCCGGTGGCGGAGGGCTTTACTGACCGGGCAAGGCTCTCCGCCGCACTCGCTTATTACCGCGCGATGCCGCGTTCGCTATTCAATGGCGAAAACTGGGCGCCGTTGACGATGCCAACACCCGTTCCCGCCTGCGTGATCTACGGCGCGCGTGACGGTTGCATCGCATCGGAGATGTTCGCCCGGCAGACGCATCTATTTGCAGCGGGCCTGCGGCAAGTCTGCTTTGAAAATGCAGGGCATTTCATGCAGATCGAACAGCCACAGCAGTTTGCCGAAACAGTGCTTGAGTTTTTGCACAATCTAAAATCGGCCCCCCATGAATTCTCCACAAAAAAGCCCCTTTCGGGGCTGTTTTCGCCAACAGTAGCAACGACTTACAAGATGGTGGCCGAGGACGGAATCGAACCGCCGACACGGGGATTCAACGGGACTTAAGTAGCTGTTTTTATTTACTTTTAATCAGCCACTTGCGGCGTTTTGCCTGATTTTCCGATTGTGTCTTCAATAGCATTTCAATAGCGGTTCACAGCACTTCGCTGTTGGCCGCTCATGCTATCGGCGGCGATCTCTTTCCATACTGGTTCTGATATATTCCAACACATGAAGGACATCATCTTTCAAGGTGACTCACTGGACTGCTTACGGACATTCCCGCAGTCCATTCGGCGCGAAGCTGGTTATCAACTCGACAAGCTACAGCAGGGTCTCGATCCATCGGACTTCAAACCGATGACTACGGTTGGCGCTGGTGCTTACGAGATTCGAGTGCGTGACTTAGCAGGCGCGTTTCGAGTCATCTATGTAGCGAAGTTGGCTGATGGCATCCACGTCTTGCACGCCTTCCAAAAGAAGACGCAGCAGACATCACAAACCGATATCGAGATAGCGAAGGATCGCTATCGCACTTTGACAAAGCGAGGCAACAAATGAGCACACAACGATTCGCTAGCGTCTGGGACGCAATCGAGGACACGCCTGAGCAGGCAGACAGCATGAAAGCGCGTGCGTCTCTGATGATGGCGCTCTCTCGCGTCATTGAAGCATGGAAGCTCACACAGGCTGATGCAGCAAGTCGCCTTGGCATCACTCAGCCTCGACTGAGCGATTTGCTCCGAGGACGTATTGAGAAGTTCAGCCTAGATGCACTTGTCGATCTCAGTTCGCGTGCGAAGTGTCGCGTCCAAGTGAAATTGCTCAAACAAGCGGCATAGCGGAACACAGCAATGGATGCGCACTTATTTGAAGAACTGCTAGCAAGCGTCAATGAGATGGGTGCCATCCTAAAAGGAAAAGCAGAACCAGGCCAGAAAACGCTTATCGCATCAGAACTCGATGTGCCAGTAGCGGTCGGTCGGCCCCTGGAGTTCTAAATACCCTTCTTGCCCACTGACTAGCATCCGCTGTAGTTCTTCCGCCCGCTTTTTGTAATTGTGTAAGTCCCTCCGCGCGGACCGACGAAGCAGCCGGGTGGGAAGGCCCGTTGGGTGGATGTGCTCGGTGCGGTTAAAACCTTTGAGCTGTCTTTCAATGGCATTGCGGCACTGTTACCGCTAGCGCCTCGATGGCAATGATAGTCACCCGTCTTACGATTGTTGTGGCAGCCATCAGCATTGAGTCCACCGCCGTGGGCGAACGCTGACGAGTGCAAGCTCATTAGCAAAGCAGCCACAAGCCACTTGGTTAACCACATAGGAGCGGCTCCTTGTTTTATTGATTCGATCCGTTCGGAAGTTTGGAAGGCGGTTTTAGTAAGCGGCGTTAAGCATCCCCGCTGACCACTCCATTCCGCTTGCTTGCCGCAATCCAAGCATTTTGCGCAGTTAAAGCCCCTTGGTCAGCGTCAGTCAGAGCGACCTCGGCTAGTGCAGCGGCTAGTGCAGCGGGGATAGCCCGCAGTGTCTCTCATCTTGCGATGGCCGCGGCGGAGTCCGAGCCGAGTGGTCTAGCGAAGACCTTGACTGCGGGACGCTCATCGATTGGTAAGCCGATGGTCCGTGTGGTGCCAAAAGTGGAAGTTCGTGAACGTCTGCTTTAGAGAAGGCTAGATCGAACTCCAAGAAGAATATTTTCGATGCTTCCATCGCACTAAGGAGTATGTTTATCTATTAACGTGGATCCAGCCAGCAAAGATACGTCACATTCTGAGAAACCTCCTACTGGCGATGTTTCTAGGCAGCGCACTGTACTTATCACAGGAGCTGGTTTTTCTGTTGGCATTGGACATCCGCTGACGAACAATCTTTTGAGGGTTGGCATAGCCATTCTCGTAAAACATCGCCAGGCAAACTCTCGCTACAGTGTTATCAATGAGACCTTGCGATTTCTCCTAGCCGTAGCAAGCGCCAATAAGTTACGCCATAAGGACGGTAAAAAAGAAATTGATCTTGAATCGCTTCTTCAGGCTCTGTGGAATAGTCATAAAGACCAACTCGGGAAATCGAGTCCATTGCAATCGGCTCCTTCGCTAAGTTCATGGGAAGACCCTGAGTACCTGCGACAGAACAACTACGGCTGGCAGAAACAATTCGATATTGATCCAGGCATTCTTGTTTATTCGGGGAACCCGAAAGATATATTCGATCAGGTGGTTTTGGTTATCCGAGAGATTCTCTGGTGGACATGGAATGGCAGTACTGACACATACGTTAAGAAAATAGAAAAAGAAATCGGGTCGCTTGCTGGAGTTATCACCACCAATTACGACGTTCTTCCCGAATATATATTCCCACGCCAAGTTCAAATTGATTATGGGTTCTCACAAAACGATTACTGTGTGGTGCGTGATGTAACAGTAGACAATCATCGGCATATTATTGCGTCAACAAAAAATATCGATGGGCTTAAGCCGAGGGTTCCACTTATTAAACTCCACGGCAGCATCAATCTCGCACTTTGCCCAGCTTGTAATAAAGTCATTTCCTTCCCATTAGAATTTGGCGGTGTGAATGAAAGTTTTCATGCACCAACACCAATGTGGTATTTCGCATGGGAGGGTGCCTACCGTCTCGGCATGATTTTTCATGATTGTCAGCCTATTCCAACTGAGGAGAGTAAAAAGCGAGAAATGCGCTTGCGTCCGCTCGTTGCGCCACCAATGACGCACAAGGAGGATTTGGATCATTGGAACATATTGGCCCCACTACAAGCACGAGCGCTTGCCGTACTCGATGCGTGCGACAGGGTCATTATTATCGGCTCGGCGATGAGGCCATCAGACCATCAGTTGCTGGGCCTCATCAAAACCATAAAGGACAAGGCGATCATCCTGTACGGTTCTGAGACCGATCTAGATGCACTAAAGAAATTGGTGCCGAACTCTGATGTGGAACTGCGTGGCTTCTTTCTGCCAGAGGCATCAATTGATATTGATCAAATCCCTGTATGGGGAGTGGAGCCGACAAAAGCAAAAGAATATGGTGAAGACGACCCAACGGAAGAGTGGCTAAAAAAGCGAGCAGATTTCTTGAGCATGATGGAAGAGCTTAAAAAGACGACTTAGTGTAGAGCGGCGTCGGCCATAAATAGCTCCAGACCCATTAAATCGGAAGCTCCATGGTGAGTAGCTAAATACAACAGTTGGCAGGAAGCAGCATTCGGTGCGCCGATGCACTAGAGCGAACCTAAGCTTCTGCTTTGGAGAAGTGTGTTTGAACGCTACACTGACCGCTGTGGGCTGTATGCAGACGAGGGTTGAGTCGGTGTAGGACTTAAGCATACTGCTGACATGCAATGGATCTTCATCAGCGATGAGCAACTCTCGGCCCAGCCCGATGATGCTCCTGTCCTGAAGATTTCCGAGATCGGCTCAGAGATTGCTGTGGCGATGAAACCTCAGTTGCGTGACTGGGCTTTTACATGGGCATTTCTGTTCAGAGCCATCTCAAACGTCCTCGCATCCAATGCCCCCGTTGTCGAGGAGCTCGACGCAGTGCTTGCAAAAGGCGATCTCTCAGATCGTGCACGTGAGCTACTAGACCATCTCGACGTTTGTTCCTGTTGGGAGCGGCCGCACGAATCACTCGCTTCTGATTTGATGAGCCTGCTTCGCAAGCATCTTTCGCTCTCATCACCCATGCACTTCATGCGTACGGCCGCCTTGATTAACAACGTAGGCCCTGATTCCGTCCTGCCGTCACAGCAGAAGGATCAGGCAGAGAAGGATTTTCTTGAGCCAGCAGCGCTTTCAGCCATTTTTGCATTACGCTCATCGCTGTCCGCAGAACTCTACTTTGGCCGACCCATCAGCGATCTTTTGGCCGATGCGCGAAAGGGCAATGAGACTGCATTGTTCAACGCGATACGCGCTGATCCGACTGTGCTTGGTTGCGCAACCGCCTCACGCATGATTCGGCACGCCGGGGTTACCGGTCATTCGACTTTTTTTACGCGCCTTGCCACTGCTCTCACATCGCGCTTAACCATCGAGCAGCAGCACGATGCGAATTTGCAGTTCTTCCTCTCCTTGATCACCAAGAGCGGTTTTCTTAGTCGCTTGAGCTACAAAGCCGCTCAGCTCATCTTTTTAGAAGTAGACCCGCCACTTTATTTATCGAGAGATGAGAACGGGCCTGAGAGTCTTGCCAGACGAATCCGTAGCTTCAAATCAAAGCGGACAGTTCTTCAGGAAAATCCGTCCTCCGTGTAGCGAATAACTCCGCAATATCTTCTGGCTCCCCAACCAAGGAGCCTGTGATGCAAAGCGACGATGAAGAAGCTGCGGTATCGCCCGCGCTGTCGCCTCCGGCAGCGGAGCGGACGGTGGCGGCAGCGCGGGAGGTCCCGCAGCTAACTAACAGAGGGACCTCTGTCTACCGAATCCTTCGGTATGGAGTGGATAGCTTGTATCTGTCCTTCCCCGGCAAACTTCTTGAAGAAGCTGCCGCACAGCTCGATACCTACAAGCAGTTCGCTCAAGCGGGTGACGAAGGCCAGCAGGCACTCGCTCAGATCGTTATTGGCAATCACCGATTCTCGGTCGGTGGTTCTGGCAGCCGCCTATTCTCGTATCTGCTCGATCACCCCGACTACGGCATCCAAGTCGCTGGCAAGAAGGCACGCAAGGTGCCGCTGGCTTACGTCCAAATCAAAAGTCGACTCATCACCGACATTGGCGACATTGGCGCCGCAAGCGTACTGCGAGAGCTAGTTTCGCAACTCGGTGTGATTGAAGGCCCTGCCAAAGTCAGCCGCATTGATCTCTGTGCCGACTTCACTGCGCCGCATGGCCTCGATGAATGGAGCAAGCACGCATGGGTGCGTCGCGCTCGTCATCTGGATCGCCATGACGATGCAGAGCTGTTCTCCGGCTGGTCGATTGGTCGCGGGGGCGAATTAATGTCGCGCACTTACGACAAAACGCTGGAAATCAAGAAAAGCAAAAAAGACTACATGAAGGGCATCTGGGCAAAAGCCGGATGGGATGGCATCTCCCCGGTCTATCGGCAGGAGTTCCAGTTTCGGCGCGGTGTGCTGTGTGAATTGGGTGAGCTGGACTTGCCTTCCGTGTCCGCCCGCCTCGGTGATCTATGGCGCTACGCCGGGACGGACTGGCTGCGTCTCACTGTCGAAAACGGCGACAGCAATAAGTCCCGCCGCCCTTCGCATCCGCTCTGGAAGGAGCTGATGGCGATTGACTGGCTGAACCGAGAGCAAGGGACGGCACTAATCCGCACCCGCCGTGCCGACACAGTTCCACAAGATCCCCGCTTCTACCAAGGGCTGATGTCACTGATTTCGCGGTATATGGCGGCAAAAGCAATAACTGATCCTGATTCTGCTGTGACACAGCTTTTTAATGATGCAAAGCAGTTCTATGACGATCAGGGCTATGTCTTGGGCAAGAGCTTTGATGCGCAGCTCACAGACAAAGCGGCCTGCAAAGCCAAGGGCTACAACATGCTCTATCCCGGCTATTCCGAGCGCGCTTTAGATGCGGGCGTGCGGGCTCGTGCCGACGCCTATCGAAAGGCGACGGGTCGTGAATAACGGGGAGCGCACACATGACCTACAAGAAGCTGCCACGTTCCTTCGCATGTCACCCGCGGTGCTGCGCCTCAAAGCACGCCAGAGGCTCATCAAAGCGGCCAAGCCGGGCAAGTGCTGGGTCTTCCTTGAAAGTGACCTTGTCGCTTACCTGGGAAGCCTCTACGCTGCCGGCAGGCAAGCGCCGCTAAGTGGCTCCAACGTAGGAGGTTCTACATGGGAGTCTTCAAACGCGGTGATGTCTGGTGGATCGACTACTTCACCCCCAATGGCAAACGAGTACGCCAGTCTTCTGGGACTGACGACAAGGAAAAGGCGCTAGAGCTGCACGACCGCCTGAAGGTTCGACATTGGGAAGAACAGCGACTCGGCGTGCGACCTGATCGGTCTTGGCAGGAAGCCGCCGTGCGATGGGTGAAAGAGACGAAGCACAAACGGAGTCACGACAAGGACGTGGCGAAGTTGCGGTATTTGGATGCGACCTTGGGTGGATTGATGTTGAGTCAGGTTACGCGCGATGTCATCGACGCAATCGGTGAGCGCAAGGCAAAGGAAAGCAGTCAATCCAATGCCAATCGTTACCTGGCGCTAATCCGCTCGATCTTGCGGCGGGCCAAGGATGATTGGGAGTGGGTTCATCACATCCCAAAAGTCCGGCTCTACCAAGAGAGGACAAAGCGAGTGCGGTGGATCAAAAAGGAGGAGGCACATCGCCTTCTTGCTGAGCTACCGCAGCACCTTCGTGAGATGGCGCAATTCTCTCTTTGCACTGGCCTCAGACAGAGCAACGTGTCGTATCTGAAATGGAACCAGATCGATATGCAACGCAAAGTGCTTTGGATTCACGCAGACGAAGCGAAGGCCGGGAGGGCAATCGCAGTTCCATTGATTGAAGACGCAATGAGCGTGTTGCGGCAGCGGCTCGGCAAACATAGGACTTACGTTTTCACCTATGGGCGCGCGAACAAGCCGGTGGAGCGGTGTTCAACGAAGGCATGGCACGCAGCCTGTAAGCGCGCAGGCATCGTCGAAACATTCCGCTGGCACGACCTTAGACACACTTGGGCGTCATGGCATGTGCAGAGCGGTACAAGCCTCCAAGAACTGATGCAGCTTGGAAGTTGGACAACGCACGAGATGGTCTTGCGGTATGCCCATTTCGCAGCGGATCAGTTGATGAAAGTAGCCAGTCACATTGATGGCACGTTTTCGTCACAAAACTGGTCAAAAGCTCATCATCTGCGTGCGGCGTAGGTTCCATAAAAAAACCCCTTGCGGGGTTCTTTGCCAACAGTAGCAACGACTTACAAGATGGTGGCCGAGGACGGAATCGAACCGCCGACACGGGGATTTTCAATCCCCTGCTCTACCGACTGAGCTACTCGGCCATGCTGCAAGCTCGTAACTGCTGTTGTTAACCCAAATGTTGCCGACGCGACATTTAGGGTCGCGCATTAGAGCGGAGCGACCTCTCAGAGTCAACCCATCGGCGGCGCACCGAGCGGCACATAGCCGGTGGGGGTGAGTTCGCCGCTGCCAAAGAAATAAGTCTCCAGTTCTGCCATCAGCAAGGCGCGGGCCTTGGGGTCGGCGAGGATCAGACGCTGTTCGTTGATGAGCCGGGTCTGGTGGGCGAGCCACTCCTTCCATGCCGGCTTCGACACGCTCTCGAAGATGCGCTGGCCCAGCGGGCCGGGCAGCGGCGGACGGTCGAGGCCTTCCGCCTCGATGCGGAGTTTGATGCAGTGGACGGTACGGCTCATGCGTTTCCTTTGGATATGCGACGACGGCTACGGCGGCGGACGCTAGCAACGTGGTGGCCGCCTAGCAAATCGGCTGCAGCGGCCACGCGTTCAAAGTAGCGGGCGACGGGTGCAGGCACCGCCACTCTGCCATCCCGCAGCGCCTGCGGTGGGTGCCAGGCTACAGGCGGGGTTTCGGCCAATGTCTGTGCCAGCAGGCTGGCACGTCCACGCAGCGGGTGCAGGCTCAAGTCAAAGTGGGTGAAGCCATGCTCGATGGCTTCGCCGCCCTCCTCACCGAGCAGCGCCACACCGAAGCGGCTGCGCAACAGTTGTGCATGATCCTCGCCCAGCGCGATCACCGGTGGGCACCACAACCCGCCCCAGATGCCGCTGCCGGGGCGCTGCTCCAGCAGCACGCGGCCTTCTCCATCTTCGGCGAGGATCAGCCAGGCCTCGCGGTGCGGGCGCTCGCGGCGTGCCTTTTTTGTCGGTAGCTGGCTGCTGCGGCCAGTGGCATGTGCGACGCAGTCGGTTGACAAGGGACACCGCGCGCAGGCGGGCTTGCGTGCGGTGCAGAGGGTGGCACCGAGATCCATCTGCGCCTGCACATAGTCGGCGGCACGCTTGTCTGGCAGCAGTCGTTCGGCCAGCGTCCATAACTGCGCGTTTACCAGGGATTCAGCGGGATGCCCCTCGATGCCGGCCCATCGCGTCAGCACGCGCTTCACATTGCCATCGAGGATCGCCGCAGGCGTGCCGAAAGCCTGCGCGAGAATCGCCCCGGCGGTGGAGCGGCCAATACCCTTGAGCGCGATGATCTGCTCAAAGCCGGCGGGAAAATGGCCCTCATGCTGGGCCATCACCTGCCGTGCCGCCGCATGCAGGTTGCGCGCGCGCGCGTAATAGCCCAGCCCCGCCCAATGGCGCATCACCTCGTCGCTGTCGGCGGCGGCGAGCGTGGCGATATCGGGGAAGCGCGTGACAAAACGCTCGAAGTACGGGATCACTGCCACCACCTGCGTCTGTTGCAGCATGATCTCGGAGAGCCAGACGCGATACGCGCTGCGCGGATGCTGCCAAGGCAGGCCGCTGCGACCATGCTGGTCGAACCACGTCAGTAGCCGCGCGGCAAAGTTCCCTTCAGGTTCACTCATGCGCGAGACGCTCCAGGGCTTCCAGCACCAGCGCAGGAATCACTATGGGCCCTGCGGCGCTGGGTCGGCCGGCACCGGCTCGGCGGGCAGTGGTGCCTGCTTGCCACCGAACAGCTTGAGCAAACCCTTGCTGATTTCCTCCTTGGCCTTGGCTCGCAGCTCTTCGCGCTTCTCCCGCACGATCTCTTCGCTCACTCCCAGCCTCTCGCGCAGCTCGGTCACGGCCTGCTGCTTGATCGCAGATTGCCAGTCGATGCCGACTTTGGGCGTGTAGAGATTGCCGCTGATGCGCACCGGCACCGTGATGCCGCTCAGACCCGCCAGCTCCTTGCCGCCTTGCCCGCCTGCGGTGTTGACCAGGGTCGGCTTGGCGAGGTAGTTGATGGTCTCGTTGACCAGGTTCACCTCGCCTGCGCCTTCGAGTCGCAGCAGGGGATTCTTGGCCGTGAGATCGTCGGATTTGAGCACGCCATCGGTGATGACACCGGAGCCGCGCAGCTCGGCGAAGTCGGTGCTCTGTGCACTGCTGTCAACGGGCATCTGTTGCGAGAGCAGGGCTTGCCCATCACGCATGATCTGGCCGAGGTTGAAGCCCTTCACAGCGCCATCGGCAAGGTTGAAGGCGAGCTTGCCGTCGAGCGCCTTCTTCACTGCACCCACGCTGCGGCCTGTGCTGGTCACATCCAGCATCACCGAGCCTTTGCCACTGAGCTTGTCGCTGTTGATGAGGTCTTTCAGCAATGGCGCGGCATTGATGCCGGTGAGCGCGAGCTTGAGCGTGTGCCTGGCACCGGGCGCGACGCTCAGTGCGACATCGGCGCTGCCACCGTAGAGATTCGCCGCGAGCTGCTGGCGATGCGTGGCACCGCGTGCGCCATCGAGTTTCAGCCGCACATTGGCAAGCTTGATGTTTCTGAGTTTCAGCGAGGCGATTTCCAGCGTGCCCTGGGCGTTGAGTGCATCCACCAGCTCGATGGGCAGTTCGGTGGCATTGGCGTCGGCCTTGGCTGCCACTGTGGCATCGGCACCGACGCTGGCACCGGGCTTGGGCGCAGGCGGCAGGTAGCGATCGGCATCGAGGCGATCTGCCATCAACGCAAAGCTCATCGCTGAGCTTGCGAAATCGCGCACGGCGAGATCCCCACGCAAGGTTGTGTCGTCGAGTTTGAGCAGGAGGCCTTTCAGCTTGGCGCTTTTCGTACTGGCACTGACTTGCGCGCTTAAGCTCATGGACTTGAGCGTGTCGGCATCGGCGGTCTGCGGGATGGCGATGCCCAGCAGCGTCAGCAGTGTGCGTGGCTCGAAAGGCGCCACAGCCACATCGCCCTCCAGCACCGGCGCACTGTCGAGCTTGCTCAGCAACCATTTCTGGCCCGCAAACTGCAGGCCCAGGCCCGTGAGTTGCGGATTGCTGAAGCTTGCCTGCTGCGCCGCAAGATCGGCAGTGATACCTGACGAGAGCTTGAAAACCTGCGGCTTGCCGCCCGGCAGGGCACTGCCACCCAGCTGCAGGTCGGCCACCATGGACTTGAACGTGTGCAGTTGCTTGCCGAAATCGGAGACGAGCTGGGTACTGATGCCGCCCTTGGCGGTCAGCCGCGGTTTGTCGGCGGCACCGACCACGAGGCTTTGAAGCTGCAAGGTCAGGGGCTGCGCAGTAAAGCTTTGTGCCGCCTTGGTGTAGGCCAGTGAATCGCTGGCCAGCTCGAATGCGGTCGACAGGGCTTGTGCGCCGTTCTGTGCAGCTTCGAGCTTGAGTTGCAGCTTGCCGAGCAGGGCGTCGCCGCTGGCTAGCTGGTAGTCAAGGCTGGCCACCAGCTTGCCCTTGGCGGTGAGCGGCGGCTTGCCGCTGCTGCCGATGCTTGCTTTTTTCAACTCCACAGTCAGTGGCGAGGTGCTAAGCACCTGGCTGGCGGCGGTGTAGCGCAACGACTCGCCCTGCACGGCGAGCTTGGCAGCCAGCGTCGACGCTGCCGTCTGCTGTCCATCGAGTTCGAGCTTTGGCCTTGAGAGCAGTACATCGCCATTGGCAGCCAGCGTGACTTCGCTGGTAAAAGCAATGGTCGCCTGGGTGGAGCTCGCCACTGCGCCATCTCCCGGCGGCAGTGTCATCAACGCCTTGAACGCGGTTTCCACTTCAAAGGGCTTGCCCTGATAGAGACGGCCGGTCTTGAGTTTCAGCGCTTCGATCTCGATTTTCTGGCCGCTTAGCCGGTTGTCGTAGAGCAGACTGACTTCGGCGAGTGCGATACCGCTGATATCGAGCTTGCGCAGCCGTTCGACAATCGGAGGTTCCGTGTCTGCCGGGTCGGTGGGCTTGATCAAGTCCTGCCAGTTGCTGTGGCCTTCGGCATCAACACTCAGGTGCAGCTGCGCCTTTTCGAGGGTGATGGTGCTGGCTTCCACCCGTTTTTCACGAAGCAGTGGCAGCAGCAGCACTCCCACCTCGGCGTGCCGCGCGGCCAGCATTGGTGCTGCGCCAAAACCCGGCGCATTGCCGAGCTTGACGTCGTTCAGCTCCACTCGGAGCCAGGGGAATACCGCGAGACGGATATCGCCGACCGAGAAGTCACGGCCGGTTTCCCGCTTCACCTCTTCGGCGAGCTTGCTGCGGTAGTCGTTGGGGTCGAACAGCAGCGGCAGGGCGATGACGGCTGCAATGACCAGCAACAGCAATGCGCCAATGATGCCCAGCAGGATTTTCAACGGCTTTGCCATGCGGATTTTCTGGGTGCAGGGGTGCAGCTTCGAGTGCGCACTATAGCGATGGGTTCAGTTTGGCTTCATTGCCACAAGCAGCAGTGTTTCGGCTACCGGGCAAAGCCACTGTAGAAAACAAGCATAAAAAAACGGGGCCGCATCGCGGCCCCGTATTACAAAGCAAGGCAGGCTCAATACCGGCGGCGGCGTAACGCGATCAGTGCCAACGGCAATAGCGCAAAGCCGAAAGCCCCGCCACCGAATCGGCCGCTGCCAGTCTGCGCTCCCGCAGTGCCGGGTGGCACGTTGATCGTTGGCGTTGTGCCGCCGGATGTGACGGTGATTGCTTTCTGCGAGATATTGCTGCTCACCAACCCGCGCGAATCCTTCACCGTCAGCGTGGCGATGTAGTTGCGCGCATCGGCATAGCTGTGGTTCAAGCTCACCGGCAAGCTGGTGATGGCTTGATCCTTCAGCATCTGGCCGTCGCCGAAGTCGATGCTGTAACTGGCGATGCTGTCGCCCGCATCGGTGTCGGTGCCGTTGATGCGGAAGCCGACGTTCAATGGCGCAGCACCGGTCGTGGCGGTCGTCGTCTCGAGGATAGCCAGCGGTGCGAGGTTTTCGAGGGTGCAGGCACCGTTGGCAACCAGCGTGACGCGCCCGCTGCGGGCCAGACCATCAGGCATCGCATCCACCACATCGCCCGCTCCCGCATTGGCGGCCCCGATGAGCTGCACCACGCCGGCATTGAAATCGGTGAACTGCTCGCCGACGGCACCTGTACCACCCACATCACTGGCCTTGACCACGAACGTGATGATGCCGGCCGCAGTGAAATTGCTGTCGGCCTCGATCGGGCCTTCGACGCCCACGAAGCGGCCATCGGTGACGCCGCCGTTGCTTGCACCCACGGTGTACGAGAAAAACCGGGGCGTCGCTCCGGCAGTGGACATGCGCACACCACGCATCGTGCCATTCGGGGCCTTGAAACTGATGAACCAGCTGGCATTGGGGGGCAGCGGCGCGGCAAGGCTTGCCACCTTGAGAGTGAATACCAACTTGGCCACCCCATCCTGCACCTCCGGCTGGGCGACTTGCGCCAGCAGCAAGTCGTATTGCGGACGTCCGGGAGTGACCAGGGCGCTGTCGTAGTCGGCAGTCGGGTCGCGGAATAGAGTCAGGCCGGGGATGATGCAGAAGCTCTCGATGATTTCGGCAACCACCGGCAACTCCACTTTGTTGCTGGCAATGCCTTCGCCGGAGCTGTTTACGGCCGTGACGGTGTAGTAGTACTTCTCCACGTTCGGATCGGCACTGCTGTCCACGTAGCTTGCCTTGGGACCGGCATCGCCAATGAATACACCCGGCGTGGTCGGTGAAGTGCTGCGGAATACACGGTAATTGACGATGGCAGCACCGCCGTGATCCGGCTCTTTCCAAGTCAGCGTGGATCTGGCTTGCGTGCGCGTGCCGGCCAGGCAGGCATTTGCGGGTGCGTGCGGCTCGGGTAGATCAGAGTCGGCGAGCAGATTTCTGCCACCGGTCTGGCGCGCCACTGTCATTCTCGCTGTGAAGCTCTGCGGATTGTCGAGCGGTGCCTTGGCGCAGTCGCGCACACAGCCATCGTCGTAGCCAAAGATCAGGCGGCCCTTTTCATCCATGGTGACTTCGTTGAAGTCGAGCAGATTGCGGTTGGGGTTGCCGCCACCGGACTGCCAGATGCCGCCGATGCCCTGAATCGGATCATTGGGGGTGATGATGGTGGTCTTCCAGGTCTTGCCACCGTCATAGGTGTGGGCGACGAAGGAGTACCAGAGGCCCGGGAAGTCGATGGACTCGATATTGCCCTGGCGGTCGGTGCCATAAAAGGCACAGGCGGCACGGCCGCTGTCGCCTGCCCAGGCTTCGGGGAAAGCCGAGTTCTTGATGCCGTGACGGATGCCCAGATCAACATCGTCGGTCCAGCTCAAGCCCCGATCACGGCTGACGGCGGCGCGAATGTGACCGTCGCCATTGGTGTAGCAGAAATAGGCAGTGCTGGCTTGGTCCAGTGCAATGGAGGGATCGCTGCCGCCACCGCCGAGGGTGCCGGGCACCATATGATCAGTCCAGTTCACACCGGCATCGGTGCTGATCGCATAACCGGTGCCGGTGCCGCAGTTGGCCACAGGCAGCCATACCGTGCCGTCCTGCGCCACCCGCACATGACCGTGCAGACCGCCGCACAAGGAGCCGTCGTACACCAGTGGATTGGTGAAGGGATAAGTCGAACCACCGTCATCGCTGCGCGCACAGCCAGCTGGGCCGACAATGTCCTGCGAGCAGAAGTAAACGGCGTTCTGATGCAGCGGATGCGGGATCACGGAACCTTCCGGATAAGGCCCCGAGCCGATGGTCTGGTGATCGGCGCCCACCACGCCGCCGCCGCCGGCCTCGACCCACAACTCGCCGTCGTTACTGGTGTAAGCGTAGGAAACATTGGGGCCAGCCGTGAGGTTGGAAGCCCAAGTGCGGCCGGAGATCGCGTCGGTGTACATGACGGGATCGGCAACCGGCTGCGGGCCACTCGTGGCGAGCGGAGTCACGTCTTCCCAGACCGCGTTGCAGGCTTCTGGCAGTGGCTCGGCGAGACGCTCTGGCGTCGTGATGCGATAGACTGAGCCATTGCCGAAGCACATGAACATCAGCTTGAAAGTGAGCGGATTGAAGCCGATGTTGCACTCACCATTGCCCGCCTCGGCCACGAGACCGAAAGGCTCATAGTTCTGGTAGCGCGCCGCCCCGGCCTCCACCGGGTCGGGCTTGCCGAAGTTGGGGTCGGTGACCACCCCAGTCGCAGTCAGCAGCTCGATGGTTGTGGTCAGGGTTTCGCCGGATGGCGTGTAGGGCACCAGCTTGATGGTGTAGACGTTGTCGCCATCCAGCAACGGAAACACATTAGTCGTCTCCGGATTGGAGCCGCCGGGGCCACGGTAGTTCGGAGTCCTAGTGCCGCTAGTAGTACTGACCGCGCCGGTATACACCCAGAGGTCGTAGTCGGATGAACCTGAGCCGGCATCTTTCCAGCTGGTGGTGATCTTCACCGAATCGGCATTGTGTGCAGCCACATACCCAGCAGGCAGCGAGATCGTCAGTGCGAAGCTGTCGCAGGCGGGAGCGGGGGTACCGCAGGTGGGGCCGGAATCCACCAACGGTACCGGTGTGGCATTGGCTGAGGTAAATGGGCCACTCATGTATGTGAGCGGGCCGGACGTTGGCGTGAGCGTCCCCATGGCAGGGGTGGCGGCATGGACTGCGCTGAAACCAGGCAGGAGGCTCAAGGCCAGCAGATGGCCTGCTACGAGTAGCGATTTCATGCGAAAACTCCTATAGCACTAGGGCGAGGGCTGCGGCTTGGATTCACTCCGCATGTAACTTGGTAAGGGACTGCAAACTGGGCTGATTTGCAACTGACAAATTGCCAAGGCAGACACCGATACAACAAAGCGGGGCCACATCGCTGCAGCCCCGCCCATTGTATTGACACGCAGGTTGTGACTAGTGGCGCCGACGGCGGCGCAGCGCCAGCAATGCCAGGGGCAGCAGCGCAAGACCCCAGGCGCCACCCCCAAAGCGGCCAGCACCATCGGTGTCACCCCCGCCACCCGGTTGAGCGATGGGAGGGACGCCGGCCGCAGTACCGCTGATACTGAGTGTCTTGGAAGCGATGTTGCTGCTCACCAGACCACGCGAATCCTTCACCGTCAGTCGCGCCAGATAGTTACCGCTGTTGGCATACTGGTGGGTGATGGTCACCGGCAGGCTGGTGATGTCACGGTCGGTGATCGGCGCACTGTTGTCGCCAAAGCTCAGGCTGAACTTGGCGATGGTGTCGCCCGCGTCGGCATCTGAACCACCGATGGTGAAAGTCACTGTGTCGTTCGGCTTGGCATTGTCCTTGTCGGCCAACAGCGAGGCAATCGGCGCGGTGTTGGACAGGCAGACACCGGTGCCGCGTACCACATAGTCGGCCGGGCCGATGGTGTCGCGGCTGGTGGCACTCGAGGTACCGGCGCGGATGCGCACATCGAAGCCGGAAAGCACGTCGCCCGGCTTGAGGCCACCCAGCAACTGCTTGTCGATCACGAATACCACCGTGCCATTGGCCTCGAAGCCGCTGGCGGCATCGAGCGCACCAGCGCGTGTGAACACGAGCACACCCTGGGGGCCGACGGTGAAGGTGCCGTAGTCGAAGGTGGCAGGGCCGTCGGTGGAATCCAGCGCAAAGTAGAAGTTGCCCTTGTTGGGGAACAGCACTCCGTAGAACGCACCGGCGGGTCGCCCCGACGCAAAGTTAGCGAGCTTCAGGGTGACGGCAAGCTTGCCTTCCAGATCCGGCGGCTCGGCGACCGCGAGGCTCACGGCATCGAAATCAGGCGGCATTGTGGCAACCACCGGGCTGGTGGCGATGACCTGCCCCGGCAGCTCGCAGGTGTTGATGATCTCCTCCACCGTGACTGGCAATCCGATGATGTTGCCCTGAGCCGCCTTGCCCCGCGCGTTTTCAGCCACCACGCGGTAGTAGTAGGTCTCGATCGCCGGATCGGCGCTGGGGTCTTCGATCGTGGTCTTGGTACCGGCATTGCCGACCGAGGTGAAAGGCCCGGTCGGGCTGGTGGCGCGGAACACCTCGTAGTTGGTGATGGCGCTGCCGCCGTTGTCGGGGGCATTCCAGCTCACCAGCGTGCGTGTGGCGGTGCGCTTGCTGCGCTCCTGCACCGCGCAGGCTGCCGTCGGCTTGATCGCGGTTGTGCCGTTGAATTGCGTTGACGCCGCGTCATCGAAGGCGGCGAACAGCGTGCGGCCGCCGGTCTGCCGCGCCAGCGTACCCTTGGCAGCGAAGCTGTTGGCGGCGGGATCCTTCACGCAGCCACCGACGCAGCCGTCGGCATAGGCGAAGATCGTGCGGCCGTTCTCGTCGATTTCGAGATCGTTGAAGTCGAGCAGGTTGCGGTTGGTGCCACTGGGGCCTACACCACCATGCCCCTGCACGGGATCGGTGGGTGAGAGGTTGACCAGCACGTAGGTCTTGCCACCGTCATAGGTGGTGGCAATGTACGGGTACCAGACGCCGGTGAAGGCCAGCGAGGCCGAAGGGCCTTCGGTGCTGGTGCCAAGGAAGGCGCAGGACGCGCGATCCGGATCGCCTGCGATGGCGGCCGGGAAGCGGGTGTAGAGCAGACCTGCCGCCGCGCCGATGTCGGTGTCGTTGATCCAGGTTGCACCCCGGTCACGCGACACCGCCATGCGCGCGCGGCCATCGGCATTCTCGTAGCACATGTAGAGCGTGCCATCGGCGGCGATGCCGACCGAGGGATCGGAAGAACCGCCGCCGGTGCTGTCCGGCAGGGGGAACTGCTGGTAGGTCACACCGGCGTCGAGGCTGCGGTGGACGATCACCTTGCCAGATGAATCGTTTACACCGGTGCTGGCGATGCACTGCGAACTGTCAGGGATATATAGGGTGCCATCCGGTGCCACCTGCGGGTGTCCGTGCAGGCCGCCGGCCGCACAGTCGAGATTCTTGAAGGTGGTGCCGGGGCCTTGCGTCTGCGCGCCATCGTCGCTGCGGGCGCAGAAGGCGGTCGCCACTGACTGCGAGCAGTAATAGAAGGCGTTGGGAAAGGGTCGCTGCGCCGGCGGTATCCGGAAGTTCTCCGGGTACGGGCCGGTGACCATGCCCTGATGATCGGCCCCTCCGTTGGCGGGACCAACCTGCCCGGGTGTCCAGTTCTCGCCATCATCGTCGGAATACTCGAACAGGCTGTTGGCACCGGAGAGCTGGGAGTTGAAAGTGCGGCCCGTGGTCTTGTCGGTATACATCAGCGGATCGAGCGTGTTCGCGGTGGTGACGAGGCCGGATTTGTCCTCCCACTGGGCATCGCAGCTTTCCGGCAAGGTCTCGTTGAGCGCATCAGCCGGGGCGGGCAGGTTTTCCTTGAACGTGATGCGGTTGGCTTGGGTGTAGGCAATGAACATCGCCCGTTTGGTCAGCGGGTTGTAGCCCACCGTCGGCTCACCGGCATCGTTGGCGAGCGCGGGCGGGGCGACATGCACCTTGTAACGGGGGCCGTTGACTAAGAACGGCGGTTCTGGCGGTGCGCCGCCGACACCGCCACCGCCGCCAGCTGGCGCGACTTCCAGCGTGATCTTGGTGGTGGCCGTGCTGCCAGTTACGGCAAACGGCACTACGCGCACCGTGTAGCTGCCCGAAGGCGCGGGTACGGTGAACTTTTCCGGATTGGTCGAACCCGCCGACCTGCCGGCCTCGGCACCTGCCGCATTGAGCAGGTAGATGTCGTAGTCGTCTGCCGCCGCAGCCCATGAGGTCTCGATGGTCATGTTGTATGACGGCCCGCCGGCAGGGATTTCCACCGTCAATGCATAGGCATCGCAGGGTGCGACAGGGTTCTGGCAGGTCAGCTGCCCCGTTCCCGAGGGATTCGAGACCGCATTCGGCCCATATGTGTAAGTCAGCTCCGGCGTCGCAGGCGAGAGAGTGCCGCTGGCTGGCGTGGCGGCATGCGCCAGGGGCGCGGACAACAAGACCGCAATGGCGGCGAAACGGGCTAGAAGGCGCATGGAAAATACCTGGGTGAGGGACGCGGCAAGGCAGCGATCTGCTGGCTTACTGTGGGTTCAAGAGCACTAAACGCGCCCATTGTCATTCGGTTGTCAATGGAAATTCCGGGATTAGGCATTTTATTCGATACCCGTTCGGCGCGGACAAGCGGTCGACGCTGTGCAAGTACAAACGGCTCATTGACGACGTTCGTCGTAGACTGCGCGCCCCGTTTCGCCCTCTTGCAGCCATGTCACTCGCCACCCATTCCACCAAAAGCCCAAAAGTCGGCATCGTCTCGCTGGGCTGCCCGAAAGCACTGGTGGACAGCGAGCGTATCCTCACCCAGCTGCGCGCCGAGGGTTACAAGACCTCGCCCACTTACGAGGCGGCAGATGTGGTGATCGTCAATACCTGCGGCTTCATCGACTCGGCCGTGCAGGAGTCGCTTGATGCGATCGGCGAAGCCATGGCGGAAAACGGCAAGGTGATCGTCACCGGCTGTCTGGGCGCAAAGAAGAATCTCATCCTCGAAAAATATCCGGATGTGCTGTCGATTTCAGGACCTCAGAACTACGAGGCGGTGATGAAGGCCGTGCATTTCGCCGTGCCGCCCAAGCACGACCCACGCTTTGACCTGATGCCGGCACAAGGTATCAAGCTCACGCCCAAGCACTACGCCTACGTCAAGATCAGCGAGGGCTGCAACCACAAGTGCAGCTTCTGCATCATCCCCTCCATGCGCGGCAGGCTCGATTCGCGGCGCATCGACGAGGTACTGAAAGAGGCCGAGCGGCTGGTGCGTGGCGGCGTCAAGGAGCTGCTCATCATCTCGCAGGACACCAGCGCCTATGGCCTCGACCGCAAGTACGAGGCCGCCATGTGGCGCGACCGCGAATACCGCACCTCGATGCTCGATCTCTGCAAGGGTCTCGGCGAGCTGGGTGTGTGGTCACGCCTGCACTACGTCTATCCCTACCCGCATGTGGACGAGATCATTCCGCTCATGGCGGAACGGAAAATACTGCCCTACCTCGACATCCCCTTCCAGCATTCCTCGCGAGAAGTGCTCAAGGCCATGAAACGCCCGGCATCGAGCGAGAACACCCTGGCCCGCTTAAAGGCTTGGCGCGACATCTGCCCCGACATCACCATCCGCAGCACGTTCATCGTCGGCTTCCCCGGCGAGACCGAGGCGCAGTTCGAGGAACTGCTCGGCTGGTTGAAGGAGGCGAAGATCGACCGCGCTGGTTGCTTTGCCTACTCAGCCGTGGAGGGTGCCACCGCCAACAAGCTCGGCGGCGAAGTGCCGGAGGAAGTGAAGCAGGATCGCC
Source organism: Nevskiaceae bacterium (assembly GCA_021731445.1). GTDB lineage: Bacteria > Pseudomonadota > Gammaproteobacteria > Nevskiales > Nevskiaceae > Stagnimonas. The sequence goes on from JAKFXK010000044.1 coordinate 23,104, forward strand.
TCAAGCGCTTCATGCAGACCCAGGCCCGCATCAGCAAGGCCAAGCTGAAGAAGAAAGTCGGCACGACGATGGAAGTCATGATCGACGAGATCGGCGAGGAAGGCGTGATTGCCCGCTCCTGGGCCGATGCGCCGGAGATCGACGGCAAGGTCTATGTGTCAGCCGAAGTGCCACTCAAGATCGGCCAGAAGGTGCAGGTGCAGATCATGCAGAGCAATGCGCATGATCTATTAGGTGAGCTGATCGAATAGCGCCTCAAAAAAACGGGGCCGCAGTGCGGCCCCGTTGGATACACCAGTGATCAACGGCGGCGGCGCAAGGCCAGCAAGGCCAGTGGCAGCAGCGCAAGACCCCAGGCACCACCGAAGCGGCCTCCCCCCGCCTCCGTTGACGGCGGCGCATTGCCGCCGATGGTGCCGGGAGCGGCAGGGCCGCCTGGCGGCGCAGCGGTGCTGCTGATGTTGATGAACTGTCTGGCCACGTTGCTGCTCACCAGGCCGCGCGAATCCGTCACCGTCAACCGCGCTGCATAGTTGCCGTTGCTGGTATACGCGTGCGTCACCGTCACCGGCAGCGTCGTGATGGCACGGTCGGCGATCTCGGCGCTGCTGTCACCAAAGTTGAGACTGAACTTGGCGATGGTGTCGCCCGCATCGGCATCGCTGCCGTTGATGGTGAATGTCACCGTATCGCCCGGCTTGCCGCGATCGACATTGCTGGTGAGCGAAGCCAGCGGCGCCGTATTGAGCTGGCAGATGGCCGTGCCACGCACCGTGTAATCGGCGGGGCCAGCGGTGTCGCGGCTGGAGGCCGACTGCGCACCCACGCGCGCACGCGCATCGAAACCGGCCAGCACGTCGCCGGGGTTCAGGCCACCGAACAGCTCCTTGGATGCGACCAGCGTGATGGTGCCATCGTTGGTGAAGCCACTGCGCGGATCGATGTTGCCCTCCTCGGTGAAGGCCAGCACACCCGAGGCCAGATCCTCGTAGGTGCCATAGGTGTAGGCCACCGGACCGGCCGTGGCGTCGAGCGCGATGTAGAGATTGCCGCGCGAGGGGAACAATACCGGGTAGAACGAGCTGGGCGGCGGCGAGCCGCTGCTGAAGTCGACCACCTTGACCGTCACCACCAGATTGCCCTCGAAGGCCTCGGGCTCGGCAGCGGCGAGGTACTCGATGTCGGTGTCGGCGGCCGTGCCATCGCCGCGGGCATCCTGGGCGATCACCGCGCCTGGCAGCTCGCAGGTGTTGACGATCTCTTCGACCGTGATCGGCAGCTCGATGATATTGCCGGCAGCGGCCTTGCCCTGGGCATTTTCGGCCACGATGCGGTAGTAGTACTTCTCGACCGTGATGTCGCTGTCCTCGTCCTTGAACTCGGTTTTCACACCCGCATTGCCGACCGAGGTGAAAGGGCCGGCAGGCGAAGTCGAGCGGAACACCTCGTAGTTGGTAATGGGTCCGCCACCGTTGTCCGGCGCGTTCCACCGCACCACCGTACGCAAGCTGCTGCGCACGCTTGCGGCCTGGACGGCGCAGGCCGCAGCGGGTTTGATGGGGGCAGGATCGTTGTATTGCGTGTCGGCGCCGTTATCGAACTCCGCGAGAAGCGTGCGGCCGCCGGTCTGCCGCACCAGCGCACCCTTGGCGGCGAAGCTGTTGGCGGCGGGATCCTTCACACAGCCACCGATGCAGCCATCGGCATAGGCAAACAGGGTGCGGCCACGCTCGTCGATCTCGAGATCGTTGAAGTCGAGCAGGTTGCGGTTGGTGCCATCGGGGCCGACACCGCCATGACCCTGGATCGGATCGTTGGGCGTGACGTTGACCAAGTGATAGGTCAGGCCCCCGTCGTAGGTGGTGGCGACATAGCCATGCCAGACGCCCTTGAAATCGAGCGAGGCAGAGGGGCCTGGCGTGGTGGTGCCCAGGAAGGCACAGGCGGCCCGATCCGGATCGCCGGCAATGGCCGCCGGGAAGCGGGTGGCAACGAGACCGGCAGCAGCACCGATATCGGTGTCGTTGATCCAGGTCACGCCCTTGTCCTTGGAGACGGCCATGCGCGCCCGGCTGTCAGCGTTTTCGTAGCACATGTAAATCGTGCCATCGGCGGCAATGCCGATCGAGGGATCAGAACCTGCACCACCCTCGCTGGTGGGGACGGGACGGGTGGCGAAGGTCATGCCGGCGTCTACGCTGACGAAGGCCACCACCTTGCCGGCAGTACCTAGCGGCGTGCCGTCGGGCGCACCAGCCACGCACTGGGTGCTGTCGGGAACATACAGCGTGCCATCCGGCGCCACTTGCGGGTGGCCGTGCAGTGCGCCTGCGCCGCAGGCCGTATTCTTGAACGGCATGCCTGGACCTTGCGTGCGCGCGCCGTCATCGCTGCGGGCGCAGAACGCCACCCCCACCGATTGCGAGCAGTAATAGAAGGCATTGGGATAGGTCGCCGTCGGCGGGCGTCGTCCCTCCGGGTACGGGCCGGTGACCATGCCCTGGTGATCGGCACCGCCGTTGGCCGGGCCAGCCTGCCCTGGGGTCCAGTTCTCGCCATCATCGTCAGAGTATTCGAACAGGCTGTTGGCACCGGCAAGCTGGGAGTTGAAGGTGCGCCCGGTGACCTTGTCCGTGTACATCAGCGGATCGACGGTGTTGACTGTGGTGATGAGGCCGGACTTGTCCTCCCACTGCGCATCGCAGCTCTCGGGTAGCGCATCGTTGAGAGGGTCTGCCGGTGCAGGCAGGTTTTCCTTGAAAGTGATGCGATTCGCTTGCAGGTACGCGATGAACATCGCCCGCTTGCTCAGCGGGTTGTAGCCCACGGTCGGCTCGCCGGCATCGTTGGCAAGCGTTGGCGGCGCGGGATGAACCTTGAAGCGCGGCGGCAGACCTGGTGCCACGGGCACCGGGGCCGGCGGCGGCGGTATCGCGCCATCGGCAATGCTGACTTTGGCGGTCACGTTGCCGCCCAGCGCCTGGAACGCGATGATGCACAGCCGGTAGGTGGCATCGCCCTTGCCGGCGGGGATGGTCACCACCTCCGGGTTGGCGCTGCCCTCCGCCGTGCCGACGATACCGAAACAGTTGGCGGTGTTGGAGATGTAGAGATCGAAATCCTCGTTGGCATTGGCCCAGGAAATCTCGGCACGAATCTGCTTGTTGGGATTGCTGACATCGAAATCGGCCGGCAGTTTCACTTCCACGATCGTGGTATCGCAGCCGCCTTGGGCGTTGACCGCACAGGTGCGCGCCGTGCCGCCACGGAACGTTTTGTTGGAGTTGACGAACGGCCCGGCGGTGAACATCGCGGGAGTGGTTTCAGTCACCATCACCGTGCCGGCTGCAGTGGCGATACCGGCAAACAAGGACAAGGCACAAAAGGCCAAAAGGCTGGACTTGATCTGGATCATGGTATGGACTCTGGAATTGCTGCTGTGAACTCTTGAGTGGGCGTCACGACAAAAATGTGCGGGGCTAAACCAGCCCATCTTGTATTTCGGGAAAGACGGATCTGCATTGACACATTCACATAACGCGCCAGGCGTCATCCCGTTGTCAACGAAAAATCAACTGAAAGCAAAGCAACAAGAAAGGGGCTGCCTGAGGCAGCCCCTTTCAGGTGCCGCGTCACCGCTTTTTAGTGTCGGCGACGGCGCAGTGCGAACACTGCCAGCGGCAGCAGCGCAAACCCGAAGCTGCCACCACCGAAGCGACCACCCTCACCCGCATCCGTTGCACCACCGGGGGTGGCGCCACCAGGCGGCACCGGAGCGCTGCCAGGCGCCGCTGTGCCCGCGATCTCCAGAGGCTGCTGGGCCACGTTTTCGTTGCCCAGGTCACGGCCGTCCTTCACGAGCAGATGGGCACGATAGAAGCCTTCCTTGGCGTAGACGTGTTCCGCCGTCGGCGAGCTGGTGGTCAAGGCCGGGGTGCCGTCACCGAAATCGAAGTAGTACTCCTTGATGCTGTCCTCCGCGTCGCTGGAGCCACGGCCATCGAGCGTGATCCTGGTACCCGCTGCAGCCTTGGTTGCCGACAGCGAGAGCATGGCGCGCGGTGGCGTGTTGGGCAGGCAGAGCTTGTCATCACGCAGGCGGTAGTTGATGGTGCCGGCAATCTCGTCGATCACCGTCTGGCTGCGCTGGGTGTGGCTGCCCCTGGAGGCAGCGCCGCTGTGCACGTTGACGATGAAGTTGGCGAGCTGATCGCCTGCCTTCAGGTTAAACAGCTCGCGCGGCACCACGAAGTTGATCGAACCATCGGCGCTGAAGCTGCTGCCGGGCAGCGTCCCCTGCACCGTGTAGACGGTGGCGCTGGTCAGGGCCACCACGGTAAAAGACACCCAGAAGTAGACGAAGCTCGGCGT
>JAKFXK010000096.1 GCA_021731445.1 Nevskiaceae bacterium
GTGCCGTGGCGATGGCGACCGGCGGCGTGCGCGACAAGGGCTTCTTTCACGGCTGGGCGGTGTCGGCCACGATTGCTGGTGCCGCCTGGCGGGTACTTGCGGGTGGCAAGAACAACGACTGGCAGCGCGGCAGCACCGTCAGTGTCGCCATCGACGGGGCGGCGGCGGCGCGTGCGCCGCGTTTCGTGGTGCTCGCCACCAGTCTCGACAGGCTGCTGCTGGGACTCTGGCCGTTCTGGTCAGCCGCGAGTGCAGAGGGCGCGCTGCACTGGCTGGACATCGACGCCCCTGCACCGCGCTTTGGCCGCGCACTGCCGTCGCTGCTGCGCGGCAAGCCCAGCACTGCTGCGCTGGCGACGGGTGCTTATCGCAGTGGCCGCGCCACGCATATCGCCCTGACGATGGCAGAGCCGCTGATCATCGACGGCGAGCCGTTTGCGCCGGATGCGGGCGGCCAGCTCACCCTGCAAGCGGGGCCGATGGTGCGGTTCCATGCGCCCGGCTGAGTCGCCCACGGGGCTCGCCGCACTCATCGATGACGAGTTGCGCCAGCCGGTGTCGCCTGCCATCACAGCGTTCGCCACACACCTTACCTTACAGGGCCGGGGCGCGCTCGCGGTGCTGTTCTACGGCAGCAATCTGCGTACGGGCGATCTGGAAGGCGTACTGGACTTCTATATTCTGGTCGCGCGCTTGAGCGACTGGCATCCCTCAGCGCTGGCCGCACTGAGCAATTATCTGCTGCCGCCCAATGTCGGCTACCACGAGTGGCGTTTTGAAGGCCACAGCCTGCGCGCGAAAGTCGCCGTGCTCCGGCTCGACCAGTTCCAGCACGGCGTGGCAGGCAGCGGGCTGGACACCACGCTCTGGGCCCGCTTTGCCCAGCCCGCAAGGCTGATCTGGGCCCGCGATGCCTTGGCCGCCGAGGCCGCGAGTGCGGCAGTGGCCCAGGCCGTGGTCACGGCCAGTCGCTGGGCAGCCTTGCTGGGGCCAGCGCAGGGGCAGGCCTCGGAGTACTGGGACACGGTGTTCGCGCGCACCTATGCAGCGGAACTGCGGGTGGAAAAATCCACCCGCGCCGCAAGCCTCGCTGCCCACGACCCGCAGCGATACGCGCAGAGCCTGGGTGCCGGCTGGCAGGTGGCGGGCCTGACGTTTTCACAGGATGGCGCCAATTTGCTCGTACCCCAGGTGAGCGCCACCCAACGCGCCGAAGCCCAGCGCGCCTGGGCGCGTCGCGCCCGCTGGGGTAAGCCGCTCAACCTGTTGCGGCTTGCCAAGAGCGTGTTCACTTTTGCGGGTGGTGCCGACTATGTGGCCTGGAAAGTCGAGCGCCATAGCGGCTATCGCATCCCGCTGACCGAGTGGCAGCGGCGGCATCCCCTGCTGGCGGCACCGAAGGTTTTGTGGATGCTGTGGCGGCGGGGCTTGCTGCGCTGAAACTTGAAAATGAAAAGGCCCGGTAGACCGGGCCTTTTCGGATGATGCTTTCGGCGCTCAGCGCGCGCCGACCGCAACAGCGCGATCCAGCTCGGCATTGGCCGGGAACACCACGGCAGCCGCAGGCTTCGCACGCCGCAGCGGCGGCAGTGCGGCCAGCACGCCCAGCTGGCGGCCGACGGTCTCGAACAGCTGCACCACGCGGTCGATCTGCTCGAAACTGTGGGCGGCACTGACGCTCGAACGCAGCAGCGGGGCGTTGGTCGGCGTGGCCGGCGGCAGGGCGAGGTTGAGATACACCCCGCCTTCGAGCAGACGGTTCCAGAAAGTGACCGCGAGGATCGGGTCTTCCAGCGCCACCGAAACGATGGGGTTGGGCTGCGGGCCGACCTTGAATCCCAGGTCTTTCAGGCCGTTGTAGAGGCGATGCGCGTTGGCATGCAGCTTGGTGCGCAGCTCCGGCAGTTCCTGCAGGCGGCGCAGGGCGGTGATGGTGGAAGTCATCACTGACGGCGGCAGCGAAGCGGTGAACATGTAGGGGCGGCAGCCGACCCGCAGCACGTCGAAACCGTCGATGTCGGAAACGCAGAACCCACCGACGCTGCCCAGACTCTTGGAGAAGGTGCCGACCACGAAATCGACATCGGCCTCGACCCCCGCGGCTTCGGTGAGGCCACGGCCGGTATCACCCAGCACGCCGAGCGAATGTGCCTCGTCGACCATCAGCCAGGCGCCCATTTCGCGCTTGACGGCGGCGATTTCCTTCAGCGGGGCGGCGTCACCGAGCATCGAATAGACACCCTCCACCACCACCAGCTTGTCGCCCGGTTCGCTGGCAAGCCGCTTGAGGCGCTTGGCGAGGTCATCCGGATCGTTGTGGCGGAAGCGCACGACTTCGGCATGGCCCAGACGTGCACCGTCGTAGATCGAGGCGTGGCTGTCGGAGTCGAGCAAAAGGTAGTCGCCCTTGCCGGCCAGCGTCGAAAGCATGCCCAAGTTGGCCTGGTAGCCGGTCGAAAACACCATGCAGTGCTTGCGGTTGAAGAACTGGGCCAGATCGGTTTCGAGCTGGCGGTGGCCGCTGTAGCTGCCGTTGGCGATGCGCGAGCCGGTGGTGCCGGTGCCCTGCTGGCGCAGCACGTTCACCGATTCGTCGATACAGGCCTGATCGAAGGTGAGGCCAAGATAATTGTTGGTGCCGAGCAGGATCGTGCGGCGCCCCTTGTGCAGTCCCTCGGTGGGCGAGAACATTTTCTCGAACACCATCTCGAAGGGGTTTTGCCCGACTGCACGCAGCTGGTCATACGTCTGCCGAAGCGGGGCAAACTTGTTGAGGATGCTCACGATTTCAATTTCCTTGCGCGCAATTGATCCACTACATTCACCAAATCGTCGAGGGTTTCCACCTCGGCCACCTTGTCCAGCGAAATCACGATGTCGAAGCGGTCTTCGAGAGTCAGCATGAAATCCATCACCGCCAGCGAGTCGAGGTTCAAGTCCCGCATGATGTGGGTGGTTCCCGACACCTGCATGGTCGCCGGTACGATCTGACGCAATCCTTGAACGATCTGCTCCCTGGTGTCACTCAAAAGCTCATTCATCCCTTTACTCACTGCAACTCCGGCACTCCAATTCACACACGGTTCAGGCCGTTCGCGCGCAATTGTAAGCGGATAGTCATAAAAAGTTCTTGTAAATATGGCTTATGGGACAGCACACAGGATCCAGCCCCTGCCGACAGGTATACGTCGATTCAGGCGGCTGGATTCAGCCAGCCCTGCCCGACATACCAATCCGCTGTGGTCTTGAACCCCACGCCGAGACTGTAGCGCGGATTGGCCGCGGGACGGAACAGACCCTGCGCCGGCACGCTCCAGTCCTCGTGCAGCAGCTCGCGCAGCTTGCCGGCATTGAACATCGCCGCCTGCCCGGCCAGCTGTGCCAGCAGGCCTGCCGTGTGTCCTACCCCGCTCAGCAAGGGGCGTGGCAGCTGCACGAAACGGGGCTTGCGATTGCCCACGGCAGTGGCGGCGGCGGCCAATATCTGCTGCCAGCTGTAGCCGGTGGGGTTTTCATCGGCCAGGGTCTGAACCAGCCCCGAAGGTCCAGCCTGCAAGCGGGCAATCAAGGCGCTGACGGCGTCCTCGACGTGGATCACCGCCAGCCGCGCCGTGGGGCGCCCGAGCAAGGGGATCAGCGGCAGCCGCGCCAGCTGGAAGAACGCCAGGGTTTCCCGGTCGCCTGGCCCATAAACGGCGGGCGGGCGGATGACACTGACCTGCGCTGTGCCCAGCGTGGCCAGCGCGGCTTCTTCCCCCGCGCGCTTGCTGGCGCAGTAGCCGGAAAGCGCCGGCTCCCGCGCCGCCAGGCTGGAAACATGCAGGAAATGTGCCTTGGGTACCACCCGCCGCGTGGCCTCGGCAATCGCCAGCGTGCCGGCATGATTGACCTGCATGAAGCCGGCGTTATCACGCGCCTTGATCGCCCCGGCCAGGTGCAACACCGCATCGGCACCGCGCACGAGGCGTTCCAGCGCCGTGGGATCGGCAAGGCTGCCCAGTACCACTTCCGGTCTGGCTTGCTGCCACAAAGGGTGGGCCGGGTCGCTACGGGCCAGCACGCGCAGCTGCCAGCCCGCAGCGGCCAGTGCCGCAACGGCATAACGGCCGACGAAGCCGGTAGCGCCGGTGACGGCAATCAGGCCTGATGGGTGATGCCCGCGGCTCACGCGGGTTCAGGCCCGTGGCGGCGGCAGGGCGAGCGCGCCTTTCAAATACAGTTGCTTGGCCTTGGCGCGGCTCAGCTTGCCGGAGGAAGTGCGCGGCAGGCCGCGCGGCGGTACGGGCACCACATCGGTTTCCACCCCGTGACGCAGACGCAGCACGCCGGAGACTTCCTTGCGCAGCATCTCGAGCGTCCCCTCGTCTGCGGGGCGGTGCTCCACCAGCACCACGATGCGCTCGCCGTTGCCGTCATCGACGGCCACCGCCGCGACATCGCCGCTGCGCAGGCTGGCCACTTCGTGTTCGGCCGTCCATTCGAGATCCTGCGGCCAGATGTTGCGGCCATTGATGATGATGAGATCCTTGGCCCGTCCGGTGATGACGATCTGGCCGTCGCTGAGGTAGCCGAGATCGCCGGTATCCAGCCAGCCGTCGGCCGACAGCACGGCGGCAGTGGCTTCGGGCTGGCCAAAGTAGGAATGCATCATGCTGGGGCCACGTGCGAACAAGCGCCCGGCCTGGCGTTCGGCCAGCACCTCGCCCAGCTCGTTGCGCACCTCGACGAGATGTTCCGGCAGCGCCGGGCCGCACAGCACGAACTCGCGGGCGCGGAGGGTGCTGGTGCTGGCCGCCACGGCACGCTGCTCGCGTTCGAGCACATCCATGTCCAGTTTTTCGCTGCGGATGCCTTGCTGCGCCGGGGTGAAACTCAATGCCAGTGCGGTTTCGGCCATGCCATAGCTGGGCACGAAGGCGCTGGCCAGGAAGCCCTGCGGCGCAAAGCGTTCGGCGAAGGTGGCGAGCGGCTCCGGCCGCACCATGTCACCGCCAATGCCGGCACCGCGCCAGCCAGAGAGATCGAGGCTGTCGATAGCGGCGGTCTGTGCGCGGCGGGCGCACAGCTCGTAGCCGAAGGTGGGGCTGTAGCTCAGCGTGCCGCCATTGCGGGTGATGAGTTCCAGCCACAGCAGCGGGCGGCGGGCGAAATCGCGGGTGGCGAAGAAATCCACCGACACCTGGCAGACCAGTGGCGTCAGCAGAAAGCCCACCAGGCCCATGTCGTGATACAGCGGCAGCCAGCAGGTGCAACGGTCGTTAGGGCCGATCTGCAGGCCGTCGCGGGCGATGCCGCGGACATTGGCCATGAGCGCCTTGTGGGTGACCGCGACGCCCAGCGGAAAGCGGGTGCTGCCGGAGGAGAATTGCAGGTAGCTGAAATCGGCTTCCGCAGCCTTGGGCAGCCTTGCTGAGCGGTTGGTGCTCGGCAGTTCGGCCAGCGTGCCGACGTATTTGAGCGCCATCACATCGGCGGCCTGTGCCAGCCATTCCGTCAAGGCGGTGGGGGCAATCGCCGCCGAGACGTCGGCAATCTCCAGCATGTGGCGGATGTGCGAAACATACGCCTCGCGGCCCCCGAAGGCGGCAGGCAGCGGCAGGGTGGTGGGCACCAGCCCGGCATACTGGCAGGCGAAGAAGGCGCGGGCGAAATCGCCATCGGTATCGGCGATCAGCGCCACCCGATCACCCGGTTTCAGTCCCTGGGCCAGGAACTGCTGCGCCAGCTGCAGGGCCTGCTCGCGCAGAACGCGGTAAGGCAGGCATTCCACCAGCTCGCCCTTGCCGGAGTAAAAATTGATGCCGGTCGCCCCTTGTGCGGCGTAGTCGAGCGCATCGGGCAGAGTGGCGAAATCGGCCAGCCGGTAAAGGGATAATCCGCTCGGCGTCGGAGTAGGTGCCTGCATCTCTGGGAATTTCTTGTTGGTATTGGGCATGGCGGCGACAGCGGGGATTGAAGGGCTGCCAACGACCGTCATTGATCATACCGCAGGGTGTTGCCTGCCAAGCCAGCGCCGTACCAGCCAGAGCTGGCCCAGCACCAGCAGGCTGGCACCGATCACGGCGGCAACACCAGCGCCATGCAGGGCCTGGGTGAGGGTCATCCAATACAGCAGCGGTACATAGAAGAGGGTGACCACCAATCGCATCCAGAACGCGGCTGCGGCACTGCCGGTGGAGATCAGCAAAGGTTCCAGCGGCACCGCCCAGATGCTGATGACAGCGCCTGCCAATAGCCACAACATCACCGGTTTGGCGGCCATGAACTCAGGCCCGATCAGCACGGCGAGCAGTTCGCCACCGAACAGCGCGACCAGTATCAGCAGGCTGGTCGCCACTGTCCCAGCCGCCAGCGCCAGTTGCCAGATGAGCTTGCCGAGGGCGGCACGATCAGGGTTGAGCGCAAGGCGCGCGAGTTCGGGATAGAGCGCGGGTACGATCAGCTTGGCAGGCTTGGCGACGGCATCCGCCAGCTGTTTGGCGATACGGTAGAGCGCAGCCTCCGTCGCCCCCAGCAGGGCACCCACCATCAGGGTGCCCAGCTGGGTGAAGGCCAGGCCCAGTGTCGAATTGAAATTGGTCGACCAGACGAACTTCCAGACGCCGGGCATGCCTTCAGTCCAGCTGCCGGGTGCGCGCCAGCGAAAGCCACTCAAGGCCTGCTGCCGTCGCAGCACCCAGCCGGCGGCACCGAACAGGAACAGGAAAGAGACGATCTTCGACAGAAACCAGATCATCAGGAACACATGCAGTCCCGCACCCAGCCACCAGGCGATGGCCGCACCGATCAGCCGCACCCAGGACTCGATGGTGCTTTCCGCTGCCAGCAGGTCGAAGCGATCCACCAGCCGCAGCACACCTGTGGGGGTGGCGCTGACGTTGAAGAAAATCGACAGGCCATACAGCGCCACCGCCATCTGTTCCGTCGCTGGCCAGCCCAAGCCATTGCCGATCAGCCAAATGCCCGTCAGCGCGATGACGATGCCCGCGATGCCGCTGATGCCATCCAGCAGCAGGCTGAAACGCATCACGCGGTGAAAATCGTCGAAGCGTTTCTCAGTGAAGGGCGCGGTGCCATAGTTGAGCAGCGCCTGCCAAGATTGGAACTTGGCAACCTCGCCGATGGTTTGCACATAGGCATGGATCAGCACCAGCACGCCGAAGGTTTCCACCCCCAGCGTACGTGCCGTCAGCGCGATAGCCGCGAGGCTCAGCACCGCATTGAGTGCCTTGCCACCCAGCAGGATGCCGGCATTGCCGATGACCTGGCGGAAAGGGCCTTTGGGGGCGGGCGGCGCAGCGATGGCGCTCAGACGCAATTTCCGATCATTAGATGAACTTTAGGGCTTGCGCACCCAGATGTTCTGTACACCCAGCCGGGTCTTGAGTTCCAGCGCCGCACTGCGGGCGCTGCCCTCGCTGGCATAGCCCTCGATCTGCACCCGGTACCAGTTCTTGCCGTTGATGATGGCAGGCTGCGAGATGGCACTGCCATAGCCCGCTGCGCGCAGGCGTGCGGCCTCGCGCTCGGCAACCGTGGCGTCGGGATATGAGGCAATGTTCAAGACCCAGGCGCCACTGCCACCAGCCGGGGGCGTCGGCTTGAGCGGTACCGTCACGGGCGCGGCCTGCACCGTGCCAATGGTGATCGGCGAGTTCGCGGCCGACGGTGCTGCGGTCTTGGGCGGCGGATAAAGTTGCGGCTCGAACACCGGCAGTGCCGGAGCGAGCACTGTGCGCGGGGCCGCTGCGGGTGCAGGCAGCACCGGTGCGACGCGCACCGGGCCGAGCGGCAGCGCCGCCCCAGAGCTGTCCGCCCTGGCTTCGACAGGCAGCGGCTCATCAGCCGCCGACATCGCGGGTGGCTGGCTTGCCGGGATGGCGGTCGGCAGCGGCAGGCTGGAGATCACGACCGGGGCCGTGTTGATCACTGGCTTGGCGACGGGCGCCGCAGCGGCGGCATCGCGCGCCAGCAGACTGCTGCCGGTGGCCTCGATGCTGAACCCACGGCGCACCGCGATCCAGTCATCGGGATTGCGCGGACTGATTTGCGGCGGCTTGTCGGCGGCCAGCGTCACGCAGCTCGGCGGCTTGATGGTTTCCACCCCGTCGCCGCCCGTGGCCTGCAGGGCAATCTGCCCGGCCGCGACGCAGGCACGCTGCTCGCCGACGCTGCCCTGGAAAAAATATTCACCGCTCACCAAGCTGATGCGGTGACCCGCCATGTAGACGTAGAGCGGCCAGCTGCTGGACAGCTGCGGGTGTTTCCACACCACCCGGAAATAGCCCTTGCTGACGCTGAAGATGCTCTTCAGGTCGCGTGCATAAGCGGCAAACGGCAAGCGCTCCACCCCCACTTCGGCATTCGGCCCCACCTCGACAAAGCCGTGACGGCCCAGACGCAGTGTCATGCGGCCGGATTGATCGGTGGTGATGAGATCCTGCTCCTGCAGGGCATCACCAGCTTGCAGGGCAAGGCGCTTGCCATTGCGTTGCACGCCGGCCGCACCGCTGGTCTGGTCGATGAGCAGGATCGCCTCATCCGGGGCCGCCCAGACCGGGACGGGCAGGCAGAACAGCGCCAGCACAAGAGGGATGCAGCCGAGGGTGTTGAAGCGAGAGATCATTTCAGGACGTCGTCGAGCAATCTTCCAGGGGCGATGCCGTGGCCCTGTGCCCAATCGACCCCCATGAGCCGGAGTGGCTCGATGAGATCGAGCGACTCCACATGTTCGGCGATGGTCTTCAGACCCAGCTGATGGCCGATGCGGTTGATGGTCTCCACCATCCTGAGATCAATCTGCGAATCCCGCATCGACCGCACAAAGCTACCGTCGATCTTGAGGAAATGCACGGGGAAATTCTTCAGATAGCTGAACGAGCTCATGCCGACGCCGAAATCGTCCAGCGCGAAGCGGCAGCCCAGATCGGTCAGCCGGGTGACGAAGCGGGAGGCATGGGTCAGCCGTGAGATGGCTGTGGTTTCGGTCAGCTCGAAGCAAAGCCTCGCCGGATCGACCTTTGTGCTCTGGATTTCGTCGATGATGAAATCGAGAAACTCGGGGTCGCTGATCGACTGTCCGGAGACATTGATGGCGTAGATGATGCCGCGATGCGCATCCCTCGGCAGCCTGCCGAGCTTGGTCAGCGCCTCGCGCATCACCCAGCGGTCGAGCGCGCTCATCAAAAAATAGCGTTCTGCGGCGGGGACAAAATGCGCGGGCTTGATCAGCCCACCATCCTCGCCGCGCATCCGCACCAGCAGCTCACGGTAGACGATGCGATGCGGCTCGGCGACCGTCACCACGTCTTCGCAGAGCAGGAACAGACGCCCATCCTCGATCGCCCGCCCCACCTGCCCCACTACACCCATCTGGCTGTGGTGCAGGGCCGCCTCGTCATCTCGGCCCATGAAGCGCGCGCGGTCGCGGCCGGCCTCCTTGGCGCTGTGACAGGCCGCATCGGCCAGTGACAGCACATGGCCGACGTTGTCGGTGGCCGCGTCGATCTCAGCTACGCCGATGGAAATCGTCACCGCATGGTTGCGATCAAGCCACTGGAAGCGATAACGGCGCACCGCCAGCAGCAGCTCCTGCACCATCGCCTCGGCCTCGCGCAGACTCAAGCCCGGCAGCAGCACGCCAAACTCGTCGCCACTGAGCCGCGCCAGCACATCCTCCTCGCGCAGCCGCACCCTGAGCTCGCCCGACAGCTCATGCAGCATCTCGTCACCGGCGGAGTGTCCCAGTACGTCGTTGACCAGGCGGAACTGATCGATGTCGATCATGCAGACCACAGAAGGTTCGCCCAGGGTGCGGACACGGGTCAATGCCGAGCGCACACGCAGCTCGAACTCGTCGCGGTTGAGCAGGCCGGTGACCGTGTCGTGGGTCGAGCGCCAGCTGAGTTCCTCGGCCACCAGCAGCCGCTGGCTGACATCGGCAAACAGCAACGCCACGCCAGGCTGGCCGTCGCCCAGGGCCACCGCATTGACACGCAGCTCCAGCGCCAGGCGACGGCCATCACGGCAGAGCAGCTGCGCCTGCTGGCCAGTGAGCTGGGCGTTGACGCCATGGCGCAGGCAGTCTTCTACAGGCAACAGCAGGCACTCGCCCACGGGCGAAACCACCCGCAACACATCGCTGATCGGTGCACCCAGCGCCTCGCGCTGGTTGTGGCCGGTGAGCTTCTGCGCCATTGCATTGAGCATCAGGATGCGGCCTGCCGCATCGCAGATGATCAGGCCTTCACTCATCAGCTCCAGCGCCGCTTGCAAGCCCACGGCATCGCCACGGTCGGCCGGCATCAGGCTGTCGATGGTTTCCAGCTCGATGTGCGCGCGGATGCTCTGGCCCGCGTGCAGGTGTACATGCAGGCGCATCGCCACATTGCCGCCGGGGCGCAGCATGGTGGTATCGAAGCAGCGCACGCTTGGTGCGTCGTCATCCACACCCTGGCGTTGCAGCAAACTGGTGATGGCGTCGCGGTCTGCCGCCGCACACAGCGTCTGCAGGCGCTGGCCGATCAGCGGTCGCGTCCCCGCTGCCCTCAAGCTGCCGAAGGCGGCATTGAAATCCAGCAGCCTGCCCTCGTCATCCACCAGCGCCGACGGTCGGAGCGAAGAGGCAAACGCGGTGCGATAGGCTTTGACATCCAATGCGGCGGTCGACTCTGGCGGGGTGATGAACCCGGTCGGCGGTTCATTCTGGTCGGACTGGCGCAGGAAAATGCCGGGAGCGAGTGGCCTTAAGGCAAACAGATGCTCGCTGCCCTGCACCGTTTCGCCCGGTGCCAGCACCAGCAGGCCCCCGGGTTTGAGCGCCGCATGCCAGTGCAGCAACAGCTGGCGGCGCTCGTCCGCGTCAAGGTAGCGCAGGATATTGCGACCCATGATGACATCCAGCGCTGGCACTGGTGGCGCGGCCATCAGCACCTGGAGGTGAAAGTGACAATGGCTTGCAAGCGTCGGCAGCAGCCGCACGCCTTGGTTCAGGGTCTCGCTGAATTGCCGCAGCGATGCCGGCATCTGGGCCGCGAAGGCCGGTGACAACAGGCCCGAGTGCGCCAGCTGCAAGGCGCCAGCATCGCTCTCACTGCCGTGGATGGTGAAGGCATCCACGCCCTCAGGTGCCGTCAACAGGGCCGTGAGGCTGAGTGCCAGCGCAAACACCTCGTCACCCTCGCCACATTCCACCACCCACAGCTGTGGGGTTTCGCGCAGCGTCAGCGTCGCGGCCAGCCTCAAGCTCAGCACGGCGGCAGCCTCGCCTTCGAGAAACAGCGCGCCTTCGGAAGGCAGCAGCGCACGCGCCAGGCGACGCGGCTCCACCGGGTCTTCGGCGATCAGCCGGGCATAGGGCTTCAAACCGTCCTGCTGTCGCGCGCGCAGGCGGCGGCCCAAGGACACCAAGGCCAGATCCTGACGGCAGTTGCCCAGATCGACGCCGACGTTTGCGTACAGTGCCGCGCCAATCTGGGCGAACAGCCCACGCAACAGAGTGGTGGAAGCGCCCCCCAGCGCATTGCCCTCCTGCAGTACGCCAGGAGGTAACACGCCGCCGGGGATCAGCGGCATGGATACCGCCGGTCTGAGGTGGGTCGCGGCGGGGCGCTGAGGGGGCTGTTGCATGCTGCGATAGTAAGTCGCATCCGGTGTTCCGAGCAGTCCCTGCCTGACAGGGCTGTCGATATTTCCACCTGCGGCAGGTGCTTTCAGGTCAGCATCGGCAGGGCCGCCGACAGGATGCCCCCCACCTTGGCCATACCGGCCTCGATGCTGGCGTGGATTTCATCGTGGATGCCGACACCGGACGGTGACAATCCCGCCGCCCAGTTCACTGACACCGCGAGGCAGGCATAGGCCATGCCCAGTTCGGCGGCGAGAGCGGCCTCCGGCATGCCGGTCATGCCGACCAGATCGCAGCCATCGCGCTTCAGGCGCTGGATTTCCGCGGGGGTTTCCAGGCGCGGGCCCTGGGTGATGGCCATAACCCCCTCGCCGCTGATGCGGATGCCACTGGTCGCCGCCGCCGAAACCAGCGCCCTGCGCAGGCTGGGTGTATAGGGTTGGCTGAGCTCGACGTGCTGGAGCATGCCGCCCGGTTCGCCATCGGAGTAGCTGTGCGCGCGGCCCCAGGTGTAGTCGATGAGATCAACCGGCAGCGCCACCTCGCCCGGCGCAAACCAGGGGGCGATGGCACCCACCGCCGCGATGGCGATCACCTGCGTCACTCCGGCATCGGCCAATGCCTTCAGATTGGCGCGGTAGTTGATGGCATGCGGCGGCAGCTTGTGGCCCTCGCCGTGGCGGGCGAGGAAGATGGCTTCGACACTGGCGATGCGGCCGACAATCAGCGGTGCTGAAGGCTTGCCATAAGGCGTGGTGCTCTCCAGCCGTTGGATGATTTCCAGACCCGGCCAGGTGTTCATACCAGTGCCGCCGATGACTGCGATGGTTGGGTTCATGGCTTTAAAGGTTTTTAACCGCGTAGATACCCGGCAACTGCCGCCACAGCTCGCGCACATCCATGCCGCAGCCGAACACATAGCGGTCGGGCACGGCGAGGCCAATGTATTCGGCATGGGCTTGCACCGCGCGGCGGTCATGCACCTTCTCGGCGAGCACTGCGACTTTCAGCGATCTGGGGTTAAACTCCTGCAGCGCCTTGCGGATCGCCACCAGCGTGTGACCCTCATCGAGGATGTCGTCGATCACCAGCACGTCACGACCTTCGAGCGCGGTGTCGGGCTGGCGTTTCCAGATCAGGCCGCCGCCCTGGGTCGCGCCGCGGTAGCGGGTGGCGTGCAGATAATCCAGCTCAAACGCAAACCTGAGGCGCTGGGTGATCTCGCTGCTGGCATACAGGCCACCATTCATCACGCAGAGAATCAGTGGCAGCGTGCCGCTGTAGTCCTGATTGATGCGCCGTGCCAGCTCATCGTAGGCGCGCCTCACGGCGTCTGCATCGAACAGGCAATCCGCCTCGCGCAGAATCGCCTCTGCCTCGGCGACGCGGCTCATGCGACGGTCGCCGACAGGCCGGTCTCGCGGCCAAAGCTGGGCGCGGGCAGATCCACCGCGCGTCGGTAGAGACGCTTCAAGCGCGCACTGGCCAGGCGATTGGGCCTGTGTTCGCGCAAGGCCTCGATCACCTGAAAAGCGCCGGCACGGTCGTTGCAGACCGGAATCATGTCGCAGCCCGCGGCGAGTGCCAGCACGGCGCGCTCGCCCAAGCTGCCCGCCACGGCCGCGCCACCCATCGACAGGTCGTCGCAGAAGATCGCGCCGTTGTACTTCCACTCCTGCCGCAGCATTTGCTTGATCCATTTCCTGGAGAGCGAGGCCGGCAGCGCATCGACCGCCGTGTAGCGCACGTGCGCCATCATGATGGATTCGAGACCTTCGTCCATCAGCTTCTTGAACGGCCCCATGTCGGCCTCGATTTGCGGCAGACTGCGGCGATCCACCGGCAGCTCGGTGTGCGAGTCGGCAGTGACCGCACCGTGACCGGGGAAATGCTTGCCGGTGGCCGACAGCCCCGCCGCATTCAAACCGCGCCAGAACTCGCGCGACAGCATGGTGAGCACATCGACATCGTGCGCAAAGGCGCGGTCGCCGATGATCTGACTCACCATGTAGTCGCGGTCGAGCACCGGGGCAAACGGCAGGTCAAAGCCAAACCAGCCCAGCTCGCTGCCGATGAGCGTGCCGAGCCGGCGGGATTCCTCCATCGCCTTGCCAGGGGACTCCTCATGCAGCTTGCCGAGCGTACGCATGGCGGGCAGGCGCGAGAAGCCGTTGCGGAAGCGTTGCACCCGCCCGCCTTCGTGATCCACCGCCAGCAGCGGTCGCGTCTTGCGCAGGCCGAGGATGTCGTCGCAGAGCTTCTTGAGCTGCTCAGGATCGCGGTAGTTGCGCGTGAACAGGATCACGCCGCCGACCAGCGGATGGCGGATCAGCTCGCGGTCTTCCACAGTCAGCTCCTGCCCTGCGACATCAATCATCAGCGGGCCGAGCACGCTCGATGCTTTTACGTTTGCTTCACTCATGTAGCGTGACTTCTGTCCCTGTCGAAACCAGATCAAAAAGTTCCACGATGTCCGCATTGCCCATGCGGATGCAGCCGTGGCTTGCGGGCGTGCCGAGGGCATCGAGATGCGGCGTGCCGTGGATGTAGATGTAGCGGCGCATGGTATCGACACAACCGAGACGGTTGATGCCCACCTCGCAGCCGGACAGCCACAGGATACGTGTGAGTATCCAGTCGCGTCCGGGATATCGCGCACACATCTCAGGTAAATAGCACGGCACATCACTTGCCACGCGGCGTGCCTTGAACACGGTACCGATCGCAGCTCCCGCGCCGATCTTGGCGCGGATGATGTGACGCCCACGCGGCGTGCAAGCTGACCCGGAGATTTCGCCGGGGCCGTTCGCCGCCGTGGAGACCCTCCAGTTTTTCTGCAACAGCCCGCCCTGCCAGAGGCTCAGCGTTTGTGCAGACAGATCGACCGTCACACGCATCAGGCTTTGGGCCACTGTGCGTAGGGCGTGACCGAGAGTGTGTGGTTGTAGTAGCGACGATCTTCAGTCACTTCCGCGCCCAGCCAGTCCGGACGTTCAAAGTCTTCGCTCTCGCTCGCAAGCTCGATCTCGGCCACGATCAGTGGCGCATTGTCGCCCTCGAACTCATCCACCTCCCACAGGTGTGCGCCCACGGTCACGTAATGCCGCGTCTTGAGGATCAGGCCTGTGCAGAGGGTGGCGAGCATTTCTTCCACTTCTGCCGCCGGTACGTCGTATTCGTACTCGGCGCGGCTCATGCCCACTTTCGCCGCCTTCACATTGAGCTTGCCCTGCGTGCCCTCGATACGCACCCGCACGCTGGCCTTGCTGCCCAATGGGGCGAGATAGCCGTGGCGCATCGGGATGGCCTTGTACGCCACGGCGCGCCAGCCATTGCCGACCACCAGAAACTTGCGTTCGATCTCGGTCGCCATCATCCCACCCTGCGCTCGTTGGTCATCATCTCGCCTTGCGCTCGTTGGTCATCATCTCGCCTTGCGCTCGAACAGCGCCATGCTTTCGACATGCGCCGTGTGCGGGAACATGTCCATCGCGCCCACCTTGGTGAGCACATAACCGCCCTCGACCAGCAGCGCGGCATCGCGCGCTAGTGTTGCGGGATGGCAGCTCACGTAGAGGATGCGCTTCGGTTTTTTGCTGATGAGCAGCGGCATGATCTCGACCGCGCCTGCACGCGGCGGGTCGATCAGTGCCAGATCGAACTTGGCTTGCAGATAGGGTGCCTGCGGGTCGGGCTTGAACAGATCGGCGACATGCCATTGCACGGAAGCCACGCCATTGGCCTTGCAGTTGGCATCGCCGCGCGCGACCAGGCCCTTGTCGCCTTCCACAGCAGTGACGCTTGCTCCCGTCTTCGCCAAAGGCACGGTGAAATTGCCAAGGCCTGCGAACAGTTCGAGCACGCTGTCGCCAGGCTGTGGCGCGAGCCATTCCATCGACTGCCGCACCATCGCTTGAGAGAGCGGGCCATTCACCTGGATGAAGTCGGCGGGCAGGAAACTGAGTTGCGCATCGCTGCCATCCGGCGAGTAGTGCAGGGGCCAGCGGCTCCCATCGAGCGGGGTAATACTATCGAGCCCGCCCGGTTGCAGCAGGATCTCGAAGCCATGCTCCTTCGCAAAGGCAGCCAGCGTCGCGCGATCGGATTCGGTCGGCGTTTCGAGCACGCGGAACACCAGTACCACATGATTGGCCGCCGCCATCTCGATCTGCGGCATCGCGGCGCGAATCGAGAGCGTGTCGATCATCCGCGCGATGGCGGTGATCTTTTCGCCGACACGCGGGTCGAGCACCTTGCAGCTCTGCAAGGTCGCCAGAAACGAACAGCCGCGCTCCCTAAAACCTACCAGCGTGCCGCCCTTCTTCTCGACAAACTTGGCGCCGATGCGCGCGCGACGGCGATAGCCCAGGTCATCGCCGCGCAGTGCGGGTGCCACCTCGCGCGGTGCCACCTTGCCGATGCGGCTGAGCGCTTGCAGCACTTCGTTCTGCTTCCACTCGATCTGTTTTGCAGGTGCGAGATGCTGCAAGGCGCAGCCACCGCAGACGCCGAAATGCAGGCAGGGCGGTGTGACGCGATCCGGACTGGCGACCAGCACCGCCGTCACCTGCCCTTCGGCCTGGTCTCGGCGCTGGCTCAGGTACTTGAACTCCACCGTCTCGCCCGGCAGCGCATCGGCGATGAAGGTGACCTTACCGTCGATGCGCGCCACGCCACGGCCCTCGTGGTCGAGGCCCGTCACCTCTGCCGTGAAGTTGCCCTGCGGCAGATTGCGTTTGCGCACGCCGCTCATAGCGCCTTCCAGACTTGATGAAATTGCTGCCAGTGCGCGGCGGTTTGGGCTTTAAGCCAGCCACAAACTTGCTCCCGCGCCGCAAGGCGCGCGCACTCATCCAGTTCGCCGGTGGCTGCTTTCAGGGCAATGCTCAACAGGTAGGCGATCAATGCATCAGCCGCACTGCCCGCAAGGAGTTTTTGATGATCGCCGCGCGCATGAGCGGCCTCGGTGTCTGCCGTGCGCAGGCCCAGGCGATGCGGCAGGCCATGTACCGCAGCCAGTTCGGCAAGTGGCGCGTTTTCCGGCGAAAAGCCAAAGTGCGCGGCGAGACTCTGCGGCCCCTTGGCCGCGAACACCGCTGACATGGCCACCCCCGTGGCGAGCGCGCGAGCCAAGAGTTGGGCGCGATAGTTGCGCACTCCATCCCAGGCCCACACGGCTGCATTGGCGGCATGCACCCGCTGTTCGATAGCGCTCAACATTTCCGCCTCGTTGGTGCCTGTGGTGAACTCCTGCACCGTGAACCCGTTTTCAGAGGCGATCACCATTGCCGCTGCCACCACACGCCGCTGCTGCGCAGGCACGGCGCTGGACTGATGGCCAGCGACGCGCAAAGTCTTCATCGCCAGTACCGCTTCGGCGTCACTGAATTTTTCGAGTGCCAGCAGCCGCTTGCCGACCTCCGGGTCGGGGACGGTTTTCAGATCGAGGACGAGCATGTTCACGAGGGGAATACTCCCGTCGAGATATAGCGGTCACCGCGGTCGCAGACGATGCTGACGATGACCGCGTTTTCCAGCTCCCGGCAGAGTTGCAGCGCGCTCCACATCGCCCCCCCGCTGGATGGTCCGCAGAACAACCCCTCCAGCCGTGCCATCTCGCGCATGGTGTGCTCGG
Organism: Nevskiaceae bacterium; assembly: GCA_021731445.1. Taxonomy (GTDB): domain Bacteria; phylum Pseudomonadota; class Gammaproteobacteria; order Nevskiales; family Nevskiaceae; genus Stagnimonas. The sequence continues at coordinate 17,262 of JAKFXK010000096.1, forward strand.
CATTGGCACTGCTGACTTCGATGATGCGATCCACTCGCGAGCGGTCGAATATCTTTGGCAGATAGGCTTCGGGCCACTTTCGGATGCCGGGGATGCTGCTCTCGCCATCCGGCTGCACGCCGATGATCTGCACCTTCGGGTTCTGTTCTTTCAGGAACCGTGAGCTGCCCATGATGGTGCCGGTAGTGCCCATGCTGCTGACGAAGTGGGTGATGCGGCCCCCGGTGTCACGCCAGATTTCCGGGCCTGTGGTCTCGTAGTGCGCGCGGGGGTTGTCGGGGTTGGCAAACTGGTTCAAAACCCGCCCTTCGCCCCGCTTCTCCATTGCGTCGGCGAGGTCGCGCGCACCCTCCATGCCCTGCTCTTTCGTCACCAGAATCAGCTCGGCGCCAAAGGCCTTCATCACTGCGCGACGCTCGACTGAAAGGTGCTCTGGCATCACCAGCACCATGCGGTAACCAAGTGCGGTGGCGGCCATGGCGAGTGCGATGCCGGTATTGCCGCTGGTGGCTTCGATCAGAGTGTCACCGGGCTTGATCTCGCCGCGATCGTGAGCACCACGGATCATCAGGTAGGCGGGACGATCCTTCACCGATCCTGCCGGATTGTTGCCTTCGAGCTTGGCGAGCAGCACGTTGCTGCCGATGCCCGGCAGGTGTCTGAGTTGCACCAGTGGGGCGTTGCCGATGGTCTCGGCGAGGGTGCGATAGGACATATCGCTATTTTAGATGGCCCTTGCCGATTCAGAGCGCAATTCGAGCACCACAAAGGCCATTACACGCCCGTCTTCATCGGTCAGCGAAACATGGCCGCCTGCAATGCCGAGCGCATCGAGCCGCAGGCGCATCGCGGCGCTGAATACGAGTGTCGGCTTGCCGCTGGGCAGTGCAACCACACCGGTATCCCGATAGCTGACGCCGGTGAAGCCGGTGCCGAGTGCCTTCACGAAAGCCTCTTTCGCCGCGAAGGCCTTGGCGAGAAAGTTGCCCTTGCGATGCGCGATGGCGAATTGAGCCTGCTCGCCCGGCATCAGAATCTTGTCGGCGAAGTGCCCGCCGTACCTGGCCCACAGGCGTTCGACCCGGTCGATTCGCAAAAGGTCGGTGCCGATGCCGTAGATCATCTCAACCCTCGCTTTAGGCATCCCTGCCGAGATTCCGCACACCTGCCCACCCCCAGCCCCGCCATCCTTGGCGGGGCGTTCGGGGCACCCCGCAAAATCGAAGATTTTGTGGGGACCCCGTTCGGCGGGGCCGATTGCCATTCAAGGCAATCGTCTTGATCCCGGCTCACCCGCGTGCTTCCCTCATGCGCCGCCGCAACTCCGCCACTGCCGCCGGCAGGCCGATGAACACACTGCGCGCGATCAGGGCATGGCCGATGTTGAGTTCGACAATTTCCGGAATCGCGGCAATCGGGCCGACGTTGTCCACTGAAAGGCCGTGTCCGGCGTGCACCTCGAGCCCCGCCTCATGTGCCATGCGGGCGAAATTGGCAATCAGCATCCGCTCTTCAGCGCGGGCGACGTCGGTCGTGGCATCGCAGTAGCGTCCGGTGTGAATCTCGACTTGTGGCGCACCGCTCCGGAGGGTGGCTGCCAGCTGACCAGGCTCGGGGTCGATGAATAGCGCCGGAATGATGCCCGCCGCCATCAGGCGCGCGCAGGCTGCACGCACCGCAGGCAGATTGCCAGCGACATCCAGACCGCCTTCAGTGGTTTTCTCCTCGCGCTTTTCAGGCACCAGACAGGCGTAGCGCGGCTTGAGCTGGCAGGCGAGACCCAGCATTTCCTCAGTCACGCCCATCTCGAAATTGATCGGCACCGGGCTGCGCTGGATGACGCGCGCGACATCGTGATCCTGGATGTGGCGACGGTCTTCGCGCAGATGCACGGTGATCGAGTCCGCACCCGCGCTTGCGGCGATGAGGGCAGCTTCGACCGGGTCGGGGTAGATCGTGCCGCGCGCTTGGCGCAGAGTGGCGACGTGATCGACGTTGACGCCCAGGCGGATGGCTGTGGCCTTGCTCATGGTGGGATAGTGGCTGACGAGACAGTGAGTGTAGCGACGCCTGCATCAAGCCCGCGCAACTCGCGCAGCAACTTGGCGCTGTCGAGCGTGCGGCCATTGAGCAGTACGGCCAGGGCGGTGCGCAGCAGGCGGCGACTGTCCTGGTATTCGCCGGGGCTGCGCAGCGCGTCCTGATCGAGTGCGATGAGACTGGCAGCTGCATAGCAATGGGCCGGCGCATCGTGCGGCACGGCAGCTCTGAAACCCTCGGCGGGGTGATAGTGATAGCGCAGTGCAGGGTCGATGGGCGTGGGCCATTCGATGCCATAACCCAACTCATCCAGCAGCACTTTTTCAAAGGCACGCAAGCCCGCTTCAGCGTCATCGCCGAGGCGCAGCAGCAGGCGGGCATAAGCAGCGAACAGCAAGGGATGGGCGTCGTGGCGTGAACAGAGTTTCAGCAGCAGCTCGTTGGCGTACCAGGCGCAGAACAGGGCTTCACCTGTGAGAGTGATGGCACTGGCGGCGGGCTCGACGGCGGCGAGCGTGCCGAGATCACCACTCTCGCGCCAGCTCAACAACAGGGGTTGCAAGACTTGCAGCAGTACGCGCTTGCGAGACTTGGGCGCGCGCGCGCCACGGGCGATCAGGCCGATACGTCCGTGCTGCGTGGTGAACACTTCCAGCAGCAGGCTGGTGTCACTGTAGGGGCGCGCGTGCAGCACATAGGCTGGTTCCAGCTCGATGCGCATGCGCTGTCAATACTCAATAGCCGAACTTGGCCAGCGCCTTCGGGTCATCGCTCCAGTTCTCTTTTACCTTGCACCAGAGTTTCAGGAACACCTTGCGGCCCGTCGCGCGCTCGATGTCGCGACGGGCATTGCTGCCAATCAGTTTCAGTGTCTCGCCGCCGTTGCCGATGACGATGGCTTTCTGCCCCTCGCGCTCGACCCAGATGATGGCGCTGATGCGGTCGATGGTGGCTTCGCGTTCGTAGGCTTCGATCTCCACCGCCGTCGCATAGGGCATTTCCTGATGCAGGTTGCGGATGAGTTTTTCGCGGATGATCTCTGCAGCGGCAAATGGCACGCTGTGGCCCATGTCCATGTCTTCAGGATACATCGGCTCGCCGGGCGGCAGGTGCTCGAACAGGGCGTTTTTCAACGCTTCGAGGTTCTCTTTCTTGTGCGCCGAGACCGGCACCACAAACAGGAACTCGCGCAGGGCGGTGAGTTTTTCGAGTTCGGGCAGCAATTTCTCCTTGCCCTTGTCCTCATACTTGTCGACCTTGTTGACCACGAGGGCGACCGGGCAGTTGCTGAGCTTGAGCCGCTCCAGCACCGCCGCATCCTCGTCGTTGTAATAGCCGGCTTCGACCACCCACAAGATCAGCTCCACATCGTGGATGGCACCGGTCGCCGCCGCGTTCATCACCTGGTTGAGCGCGCGCGTGGCCTTGCTGTGCATGCCCGGCGTATCGACAAACACGGCCTGCCCTCGCGGGTCATGCAGCACGCCCTGGATGCGATGGCGCGTGGTCTGCGGCTTGTGGCTGACGATGCTGATCTTCCTGCCGATCAGCGCATTCATCAGGCTGGATTTTCCCACGTTGGGCCTTCCTACCACGGCGACCATTCCACTACGCATTTGCAACTCCCTTCAACTTTTCGCCTTTCAATTTCTCGAACATCAATCGTGCCGCATCCTGCTCCGCCTGCTTGCGGCTGCTGCCGCCGGATTCGGTCTCGATACTGGCATCCAACAATCTGCATGCCACCTGGAACACCCGGCGATGCGGGGGGCCGTGCTCGCCGAGCACGCGGTATTCCGGCAGTGGTCTGCCCTCGCCTTGCAGCACCTCCTGCAGGCGGGTCTTTGAATCCTTCAGTGTCTCCGGCTCCGGCAGCGTGGTAAGCGCGTCGGCAAACAGGTGCAGTGTGGTCTCGCGTGCGGCGGCAAAACCGCCATCGAGGTAGATCGCGCCGATCACGGCTTCCAGCGCATCGGCAAGGATCGACTCGCGTCGGTAGCCCCCGCTCTTCAACTCACCGCCGCCCATGCGCAGGTAGTCGGAAAGTCCCAGATTCTTGGCGATACGCGCGAGGCTGTCTTCGCAGACCAGGCTCGCGCGCAGGCGGGAGAGATCGCCTTCCGCCGCCTTGTGCCACTGCACATACGCGGCCTCACCGATCACGAAATTGAGCAGGCCGTCACCGAGGTATTCCAGCCGTTCGTTGTTGACACCACCGAAGCTGCGGTGGGTCAATGCCTGTTGCAGCAGCGCGGCATTGTTGAAGCAGTAGCGCAGCGCCCGTTCAAGCGCGCCCGGGCCTTCGGACATCAGAAACCTTTCACCGGCTCACGGCCTTCGAAATGCAGCACCAGATCAACGTTGTAGAACAGGTGTGTGCGCGCCTCGTAGTCGTACTTGAGAGCACCGCCGCCGTTCCCATCACGTTCGATCAGGATGTCCTTGGGCGTGATGATGGTGATGTCGTCGATATCCCAGCGCCTTTGCAGGCTGTTGCGCACCTGCACGGGATCGATGCTGCCCTCTGACGCCGCGCTTTTGACCACCCTGGCCACCTTGAGTTGGTTGGTATAAAGCGGGAACAGCTTCAAGCCGACGACGGCGACAAACGCAATCGAGCCGAAGATGAAAAACAGCTTCATGAAGCCTTGTTGGCGGTGCCTGGATTGCATGGTCAGCTCCTGTCGGATGCAGCAGATGTTACTGGATGCGGTGGCCGATACGTGACCACACCGGACGCAAGGTGCTGGAGTCCCAGCTCATCCACACGAAGAAGGCGCGGCCCTTGAGGTAGGCCTCCGGCACCGTGCCCCAGAAGCGACTGTCGCTGCTGCCATCGCGGTTGTCACCCATCATGAAGTACTGACCCTCAGGCACGGTGAACTCGAAATCCTGCACCGGACGGTCGGCATTGGTGAGGATGCTGTGGCGCACGCCATGCAGTGTCTCGACGTGCTCGACATCGAGGCGGTCGCCAAAGCGGCCCAGCACTTCCTGGGGGGCCGGCTCGCCGTTGACGGTCAGCTGCTTATTGGCGTAGCGCAAGGTATCGCCGGGCAGGCCGACTACCCGCTTGATGAAGTCCATCTTCGGATCCACGGGGTAGCGGAACACCACCACGTCGCCGCGCTTGGGGCCTTGCCGCGCCAACAGCTGGCAATCGCCGATAGGACAGCGCAGGCCATATGCGAAGCGGTTGACGAGAATGAAATCGCCAACGTGCAAAGTGGGGATCATCGAGCCGGAGGGAATGCGGAAGGGCTCCACCACGAAGCTGCGCAGCAGGAACACCGCCGCGATCACCGGGAAAAACTGGCGGCCGAAATCCACCAGCCAGCTGGCTTTTTGCGGCTCGCCACCGCTTGCGGCTGCGGCGGCCTTGCGCTGGCCTTCGAGCTGGAACCTGTCGAGTGTCCAGAGCACGCCGGTGACGACCGTAAGCGCGAACAGGATAGAGGCGAAGTCGGTGCCGAAATGCGTGAGGAAATTACCCATGAAGGTCTCTGGTGAACTCTACTTGCGTTCCATACCGAGCACAGCGAGGAAGGCTTCCTGCGGAATCTCGACACTGCCAACCTGCTTCATGCGCTTCTTGCCCTCTTTCTGCTTTTCGAGCAGCTTCTTCTTGCGGCTGGCGTCGCCGCCGTAGCACTTGGCGGTGACGTCCTTGCGCAGCGCCTTCACGGTGCTGCGCGAGATGATCTTGCTGCCGATTGCGGCCTGGATGGCGACATCGAACATCTGCCGGTGGATGACTTCCTGCATGCGCTCGCAGAGGTCGCGGCCGCGGTTGTAGCTGTTGTCGCGGTGGACGATGGTGGCGAGGGCATCGACTTTCTCGCCGTTGACCAGCACATCGAGCTTGACCACGTCGGCCGCCTGGAAGCGCACGAACTCGTATTCGAAACTGGCAAAGCCACGGCTCACTGATTTCAGGCGGTCGAAGAAATCGAGCACCACTTCGCCCAGCGGCATCTCGACCTCCATCTGCACCTGGTTGCCGACGTAGCGCAGGTTCTTCTGCACGCCGCGCTTTTCCATGCACAGCGTCATCACGTTGCCGACGTATTCGTTGGGCATCAGCACGCGGGCCAGGATGATCGGCTCGCGCACTTCGGCCAGCGAGCCGGGTTCGGGCAGGTCGCTGGGGTTGTCGATTTTCAGCGTCTCACCCTGCGTCGTCAGCACCTCGTAGACCACCGAGGGCGCGGTGGTGATGAGGTTCATGTTGTATTCGCGCTCCAGGCGCTCCTGCACGATTTCCATGTGCAGAAGGCCCAGGAAGCCGATGCGGAAACCGAAGCCCAGAGCCGAGGAGTTTTCCGGCTCGAAGCGCAGTGCGGAGTCGTTCAGGCGCAGCTTCTGCAGGCTCTCGCGGAAGTCCTCGAAGTCATCGGCATCAATCGGGAACATGCCTGCGAACACACGCGGCTGCACTTCTTTGAAACCTTGCAGTGCGGTCTCGCAGGGCGCACCCGCGAGGGTGATGGTGTCGCCCACCGGGGCACCGAAAATATCTTTGATGTTGGCGACGATCATGCCGACTTCGCCGCACTCCAGCACATCCTTGAAGATGCGCTTGGGGGTGTTGACTGCGATCATGGTGATCTCGTAATCGCGACCGGTGCTCATCACCCGGATCTTCTGCCCCTTCCTCACGGTGCCGTGCATGATGCGCACCAGCGACACCACGCCGAGATAGTTGTCGAACCAGCTATCGGCGATCAGTGCCTGCAACTTGCCGTTGGGGTCGCCCTTGGGTGCGGGCAGGCGGGTGGTGACTTCTTCCAGCACGTCCAGCACGTTCAGGCCGGTCTTGGCGCTGATGCGCACGGCGTCTTCGGCGGGTACGCCGATGATTTCCTCGATCTCCTTCACCACCCGCTCCGGCTCGGCGTTCTGCAGGTCGATCTTGTTCAAGACCGTCATCACTTCAAGGTTCAGATCGATCGCGGTGTAGCAATTAGCGACACTCTGCGCTTCGACACCCTGCGAGGCATCCACCACCAGCAGCGCGCCCTCGCAGGCGGCGAGTGAGCGGCTCACTTCATACGAAAAATCCACATGCCCCGGCGTGTCGATGAGGTTGAACTGGTACAGCTCGCCATTGCGCGCCTTGTAGTGCAGCTGCACCGCCTGCGCCTTGATGGTGATGCCGCGCTCGCGCTCGATGGGATTGTTGTCGAGCACCTGCGCCTGCATCTCGCGCGCCTCCAAGCCACCCGTGAGCTGGATGAAGCGATCGGCAAGTGTGGATTTGCCGTGGTCGATGTGGGCGATGATGCAGAAGTTGCGGATATGGGACTGCGGGACTGACATTTGGTCTGGGCTTCAATGCACTGGCCGCAAGACGGGCACAGTGGTCAAAAAATGGTCGCGGAGTATAGCGGCAGTGCCTCGCACCGGCTTAAGACAAGGCTGTTTCGATGGCGTTCGCATCCATGCTGATTGCGCAGACGAAGCAATCCCGCGCATCCAGCAGCACCGGAATGCGCGATCCGTATTCGGCAAGCCAGGCGGGATGGTGGTCAACCTGCACGGCTTCGATCTCCACCCGGTCGCCAAACGCAGCCAGCACTTCAGCCTCCAGGTCTTCGCACAGGTGGCAGCCCGGGCGTATCAGCAGGGTGAAGCGCAGCACCTATTTCTTGCCGTCGGCCGCAGGTACATCCAGAGCCAGGAACAGTGGAGCGCCATTGCGCTGGATCAACAGCGGCACGCTGGCACCAGCGGGGAGGTCTTCGACCACTTCTTTCAAGCGCTCCGGGCTGTCGATCTTCTGGCCATGCAGCGACAGCAGGATGTCGCCCTCGCGCAGGCCCGCCTTCTGCGCCGGGCCGGGTTCGACCTGGGCGATACCGACCCCACCCTCGGCAATCCTGGCGTCGGCACGATCATCCGCCGTCAGCCGCTCGACACCCAAGCCCAGCGGCAGGCGTGGCAGAGCGGACTTGGTGGCAGCGATCTCGTCCGGCAGCTCGCCGACTTTCACCTTGAGGGTGATCTGCTTGCCTTCGCGCAGCACTTTCAGCGGCACGTTCTCGCCGGGCTTCACGGCACCCACCAGTGGTGGCAGCGCGTTGCTGACCAGCAAGGGCTGGTCGTTGAAGGAGAGAATCACATCACCGGGCTTCAGGCCGGCCTGCTCTGACGGCGAACCCGGCACCACCCGTGCCACCAGCGCGCCTTCGGCCTTGGCGAGGCCGAAGCTCTTGGCGAGATCGCGGGTGACTTCCTGCACCACCACGCCGAGCCAGCCGCGGGTCACGCGGCCCTTGTCCTTGAGCTGCTCTGCGACGTTGAGTGCCACATCAATCGGGATGGCGAAGGCGATGCCGGAGTTGCCGCCGGTCTGCGAATAGATCTGCGAGTTGACCCCCACCACCTCACCCTCGAGGTTGAACAGCGGCCCACCGGAATTGCCGGGGTTGATGGCGGCATCGGTCTGGATGAAAGGCACGTACTGCTCGGTGAACAGGCTGCGGCCCTTGGCCGAGACGATGCCGGCCGTCACCGAATAGTCGAAGCCGAACGGCGAGCCAATGGCCATCACCCACTCGCCGACGCGCAGCTTGCTCATGTCGGCGGTGGTGACGGCGGGCAAATCCTTGGCGTCGATCTTCAGCAGCGCGATGTCGCTCGGTTCGTCGAGGCCGACCACGGTCGCCGGCAGCTCGCGGCGATCCTGCAGGCGCACCATGATCTCCTTGGCATCCTTCACCACATGGGCGTTGGTGATGATATAGCCGTCCGCCCAGAGCACGAAGCCCGACCCCAGCGACTGCTCGGCGCCCGGCAGCTCGTCCAGGCCGGGATCGTGCTGCCCCCTGGGTGCGGATTCGCCGCCATAGTCTTCGGGCGCGTGCTGATCGAGAAACTTCTTCATCCAGTCCGGCATGTTCTCGCGCGCGGGCGACTCAGGCCCCGGCGCATCGTGCGCTTGCGGGGCAAGCGAGGCACTGTCCTCCTGCTCCGCCGGCACGGTGCTGATGTTCACCACTGAGCTACTGACGTCGTCGACGAGATCGGCAAACTCCGGCAAGGCCGCGCGCGATGCAGTCTTGTTGCAGCCCGCCAGCAGCATGGCGAGTAACAACAACGATGCAGCCCGGCGGCATGGCTTGGCGGCAGGGATCATGGAATGCTCCAGAAGGGATGCCGCCATTTTAGTAGGGCTGCTCAGGGCTTGCGTGAGGTGCCCTTTTCGCTGTCGCTGAGGCTAAGCCCGCCCGCAATCGCCTCGACGGTGGCCACCGGCGTCTCGCCGACAACGGTGACGTGATAGCGGCCGATGCTGCGGCCATAGGCTTGAACCGCGCCCATCTGGGTAAGACCCTCGAAAGCTTGTTCGGGCTTGACCCCAATAGCGGCAAACACCGACACGGCAGAGAGACCGTCAGACAGCATGAGGTGCTCCACCCGGCCACGCAGCTCGTTGCCTGAGCGCTGCTCGCGCATGGTGACGCGGTAGCCCGGCGGCAGCTTGTCGAACCGCACCGGGAAATCGCTGATGTCGGCAGCGCCGCCAGAAAGCTCCTTCATCGCCGGCTCTTCGCGGCTGACCGCCTTGAACCGCTTGGGGTCGAGTCCGGGGGCGAAGGCCTCGTCCGGCAGGCTGGCCGGAAACTCGACCTCGGTGAACATCACTTCTTCCAGTGCGCGACGGCCGGGGCCGAGCAGCGCGACCTTCAGCGGCACACCCGTCACCTCGTCGGCCCAGATCTCGAAGCCGTAGCGGAAACCATCGCGCGGGGCCAGTTCAACACCCTTGCAGATGCGCCCGGCGACGCGGCTGGTGCCGACTTCGCGCAGCTCGTACCAGGCCGCCAGCTCTTTCAGCGAGTCGGCAGAGACGTTGGTGAGCAAGCCTTTCAGCGCCGGCCGCTTGAGGTCGAGCTTGCGATCCTTCGGCAACAGGCAGGTGACTTTGTTGTCGCGCCGGATGATCTCGCGCGGTTCTCCGGTGAGGGCCACTACCCGCTCGCGTTCCACCCCGGCGGCAAACCCGTGGATCAGGCGCATCGACTCCATGTCGCCGCCGGCGCGGTAGATCACCGTGCCGCGATAGTTGACGGTACGGGCAGCGTCGGCAGCTTTCAGCAGGATGGCTGCCGGTTCGGCAG
>JAKFXK010000058.1 GCA_021731445.1 Nevskiaceae bacterium
GTCGGTGTCGGTGTCGGTGTCGGTGTCGGTGTCGGTGTCGGTGTCGGTGTCGGTGTCGGTGTCGGTGTCGGTGTCGGCGTCGGTGTCGGTGTCGGTGTCGGCGTGGGTGACGGTGCAGGAGAGGGCGTCTCGTTGCTCGCCGCATCGGCAGCGACCACGCTCAGGCCGAGTCCGCCAGCGATTAGGGCGGTGATCTGGGCCGCAGTAAGGCCCGCGATGCTGGCCGCCGGTACGCCCAACCCACTGGCAAGCAGCCCGGCACCCTTCTGGGTAATCAGGAAGTTGCCATTTTCCAGCGGCGTGATGTTGCCCTCGATCAAGGCCTGATCCAGCGTCTTGCCCATCTTCTCAGCGGCCGTGTTGGCATCTGCCCGCGCCAGCTGGCCTTCAGAGAGCTTGCTGCTGAGCCAGGCTTCGGCACTCAGGAAACCGGGCAAGGCGGGCAGGCTTACATGCACGCCGCTGGCCGTGGTGAGCAGAAACTTGGAGGACTTCACGATGGCCGAGTTGCCCGTGCTGCCGGTGACCGCGATCTCGCCCGCATCGACACCCGACACCATGCCGCCCAGGGCGGACTCGCCCGCAGGCAGGCTGGACTGCACGAGCGGATCGGCGGCGCAGACCGGATCGCAGGCGATGGTGAAATACACCGTGCCACGGATGCCGATGGTAGCGACCGGAGTGCGCACAGCGTATTCCTCGCGGTTGATCTTGCCGATCAGCCCGCTCACCGCGCGCAAGCCCCCGCGCGCCAGGCGGAAGATGGCACGGTTGCCGATGCTGCTGGCCTGCTGGTTGATCTGCAGCGCCTGCGATGTCGCTGGTACCACGGCGGTCGCCGCCTCGGCACTAGGCGGCGTGAAAACAAAGCCTTCGATGGAAAACTCGGTGTTCGGCCTGAGCATCATCGTGCTGCCGTCGGCGAAGCCCAACAAGGCATAGGAGGCACTGCCGGTGTTGATGCGGTCTCCCGGGTAGATCGGGTCATCCTTCTTCAGCGGCCGCTGTGCGCCATTGATACTCGTGGCCGACACCGGCCCGGTGATGATGGAGGCCGTACCTGCACGTGCGGCATCTGCGGCGGTGGCGAATGAGGAATGCAGGATGGCCAGGGCCAGTGCGTTTTTTGCAGCGATCTTGATGACTTTCATAACCACTCCAACCGGATGTGCCCGGTCGAAAGGTTAGCTGGCTACGGCCGAGTTCGCCAGCAACACTACGGCATGGGCGGCAATGCCCTCGCGTCGACCCAGATGACCCATGCCTTCGTTGGTGGTGGCCTTGACGTTGACCAGGCTGCGCGCGATGCCGAGATCAGCCGCCAGCACTTCGCACATCGCCGGTACATGCCTGCCAATACGCGGGGCCTCGGCGATCAGCGTGCAGTCGATATTGACGGGTGCAAAGCCTGCCGCGCGCACGCGCTGCATCACGATGCGCAACAGCTTGCGGGAGTCGATGCCCTTGAACTCTGGGTCGCTGTCCGGAAACAGCTTGCCGATATCACCGGCCGCAATCGCCCCCAGCAGCGCGTCGCACAGGGCATGGATGAGCACATCGCCATCCGAGTGGGCAATGATCCTGTATTCACAGGCGATGAACACGCCGCCCAGGGTCACTCCATCACCCGCCTCGATGCGATGGATGTCGAAGCCATGACCGATACGCATGGGAAAACTCATGGCGTACGCTCCTTCTGCGACAGCCAGAACTCGGCGAGGGCAAGGTCTTCCGGAAATGTCACCTTGATGTTGCTCTCGCGCCCACGCACCAGACGGGGGTGGAACCCCGCGCGCTCCATCGCGCTCGCCTCGTCGGTCACCGCCACGTCACGGGCGCGGCATTCCTCCAGGGCCTGCATGAGCAGATCGAGGCGGAACAGCTGCGGCGTCTGCGCGCGCCAGTAAAAGGCACGATCCACCGTCTCGACCACCCGGCTCGACCCGCCGGCCTGCCTGCCGCGCTTGAGCGTGTCAGTGCAGGGCAGTGCCAGCAGACCACCATGCTTGTCATCGGCCTCATCCACCAGTTGCTCGATGGAACTCGCCTCGAGGCAGGGCCGTGCCGCATCATGGATCAGCACCTGCACGGCATTGAAACCCGCGGTGCGCGCGGCGACCGCTTTCAGTCCTGCCAGTACCGAATCGGCCCGCGCCGCGCCACCGGTGGTGATGACCAGTTTCGGGTGCCCGGCAATGGGCAGCGTCGCAAACTCCTGGTCGGATCGGGCCAGCACCACCACGATGCCATCGACCCAGCCGCAATCCAGCAAGGCGCCCAAGCTCCACTCGACCAGCGAACGGCCTTTCAGTGGCAGGTACTGCTTGGGCCGGGGCAGGCCCATGCGCGTGCCGCCACCGGCAGCCGGCAGCACAGCCCAATAGCGGGGCGTGGTGGTGCTCACGGCTTGTTCGTCGTCAGGTAAAACGTCTCGCCGGGCAGGATCATGCCCAGCTCGGAACGCGCCCGGCCTTCGACAGCAGCAACGCCGGACTTGAGGTCATCGACTTCCGCCTGCAAGGCAGCATTGCGTGCCTTGAGCATTTCCATCTCGGCCTGCTGTAACGCGACCTGTGCTTGCAGGCCGCGCTTGTCGGTATAACCACCATCGCCAAGCCAGTAGCGGTATTGCAGGAACAGCACCATCACTACCAGGCCCATCAGCACGGCGCGGCGCATGGTTTAAGTGCAGCCTGGCTCTAGAGTGCAATCGGGAACGCAGCCTTGCCGGGGTAGCGGGCGCGGCCACCCAGCTCGCGCTCGATGCGCAGCAGCCGGTTGTATTTGGCCATGCGGTCGCTACGGCAGAGCGAGCCAGTCTTGATCTGGGTCGCGGTGGTGCCCACGGCAATGTCGGCAATGGTGTGATCCTCGGTCTCGCCGGAGCGGTGGCTGACCACGCTGCTGTAGCCCGCTTCGGTCGCCATCTGGATCGCATCCAGGGTCTCGGTCAGGGTGCCGATCTGGTTGGGCTTGATGAGGATGGAGTTGGCGATGCCCTTGGCAATGCCCTCCGAGAGAATCTTGGTATTGGTGACGAATAGGTCGTCGCCCACCAGCTGCACCTTGCCACCCAGTTTCTTGGTGAGCAGTGCCCAGCCGGCCCAGTCGCCCTCGGCCATGCCGTCTTCGATGCTGATGACCGGATACTTGCTGACGATGCCTGCGAGGTAGTCCACGAACTGCTCTGGTGAATAGCTCTTGCCCTCGCCATGCAGATGGTATTTGCCCTTCTCGTAGAACTCGGTGGAGGCCACATCGAGGCCGAGGTAGATGTCCTTGCCGGGTTTGTAGCCGGCCTTCTCGATGGCTTCGAGCAGGCAGTCGAGCGCGGCGACATTGCTAGCGAGGTTGGGCGCGAAGCCGCCTTCGTCACCCACGGCGGTGTTGAGCTTCTTCGCTTTGAGCACAGCCTTCAAGGTATGGAACACCTCCGCACCCCAGCGCATGGCCTCGCTGAACGAGGGCGCACCGACCGGCAGGATCATGAACTCCTGGATGTCGATGTTGTTGTCGGCATGCGCACCGCCGTTGATGACGTTCATCATCGGCACCGGCAGCGTGCGGCTGCTGATGCCGCCCAGGTGGCGATACAGCGGCAGATAGCTTTCGGCGGCGGCGGCCTTCGCACTCGCCAGCGAGACGGCAAGGATGGCATTGGCACCGAGCCTGGCCTTGTTGTGGGTGCCATCGGCCTCGCACATGGCCTCATCGAGAGCGCCCTGATCCTGTGCATCCATGCCGATCACGGTTTTAGCGAGGATGGTCTCGACGTTCTTCACCGCCTTGCTGACGCCCTTGCCCAGATAGCGCGCGGTCTTGCCCTTGGCCGCGCCATCGCGCAGCTCAACCGCCTCGCGCGAGCCAGTCGAGGCCCCCGAAGGCGAGGCCGCACGGCCCGTGGCGCCAGAGTCGAGTTCCACCACGGCTTCGACGGTGGGGTTGCCACGGGAGTCGATGATTTCGAGAGCAGTGACTTTGGCGATCTTGGACATGGGGTCTTGGGTTCGGGGCTATGGAAGTGGGGGATGATCCAAGCCTATTTTGGCGGCTTTTTGGTCGAATGAAATCACCTGCGGCAGCAAGGCCCCCTGCAAGCGAAAAACCCCACGTCTCCGTGGGGTTGTCATGCCGCTTTCTGAAGCCTTGAAAATGTGGAGTGGAGGAGGATCGAACTCCCGACCTCTGCATTGCGAACGCAGCGCTCTCCCAGCTGAGCTACCACCCCATGAGGTGGCTTGAAGTCTACGCGGCAGGGTTGCCGAACGCCAGCCGTTTACCGGGCAGAATGGCGCCCCGCTTTCCATGTCCCAGCACCATGCGCATACACATCTTTGCCCGTGCCCCGGTCGCGGGTGCCTGCAAGACCCGGCTGATTCCGCGCCTGGGCGGGCGTGGGGCGGCCTGGGTACAGCAGCGGCTGATCGAGCGGGCACTGGCAACTGCCTGTGCGGCGGTGGGTGCTGCCCAGGTGACGCTCTGGGGTGCCCCTGATGCGGCGCATGGATTTTTCATGCAGTGCCGCCAGCGCTTTGGCGTCCGGCTGGCACGGCAAGCCAGGGGCGACCTGGGCGCCAGGATGCGCCACACCCTGCGCCGCGCACCGGGTCTGTTGATCGGCTCGGATGCTTTCGGCTTGCAAGTGCAGGATCTGCACGCTGCCTGCGACGCTCTGATCCACAGCGATCATGTGCTGCTGCCCGCGCCCGATGGCGGCTATGTGCTGATTGGTTGCAAGCAGCCCCTGCCCGCCCTCGCCGGCGTGCGCTGGAGCAGCGGCCGCGAGTGCGCCGAGACCGTCCGGCGCCTGCGCCGCAAAGGCTCGCTGGCCGTGCTTGCTCCTGCGCGCGAAGACTTTGACGACCCTGCGGATTGGCGGCGCGCACGGCGTCTGGGACGATTCAAACCCTTGGTGCGTGGTTGCGCGGCATATTAAATTGCGCCGCACCCTTCCCTTATCGACCCAAGCCTGTTAAAACGCGCCCGCTTAAATCAAGGTGCAGAGAGAAATGGCAGGACGTC
This sequence comes from Nevskiaceae bacterium, assembly GCA_021731445.1. Taxonomy (GTDB): domain Bacteria; phylum Pseudomonadota; class Gammaproteobacteria; order Nevskiales; family Nevskiaceae; genus Stagnimonas. Next base: position 5,023 of record JAKFXK010000058.1, read on the forward strand.
CGAGTAAAAAAGCGAAAGAAGCCAAGGCTCAGGCCGAGGCTGCCGCAAAAACCTACGATGATTACGCTGGCGACGACAGCGGCTTCAGCGAGGATGTGCCCGACATCGAGGCGGTCGAGGGCGAAGAGCGCCGCGACTGGCGCGATGTCGAGAAATACCGCGAGGCGCGCGACCTGCGCAAGCTGGTGGAGGAAGACCTTGAGGCCTATCTCTTCCGGGACGAAAAACCGCGCGTCGTCAAAACCAAATAAGCCGTTCGCAGCAAGTTGCTAGGCGGGCAAACCGCTGGTGAGTTGCGCAAAGGCTTCCTCGACGCTGTCGGCGTAGCTGAAGATGTTCTCGTCGTCGGCGCTGATGAGGCCGCGCCGCGTCAGGGCGGGGATGTTCAGGATCTCTTTCCAGAACTCGCTGCCGTACAGCACCACTGGCATGCGCGAGGCCTTGCCGACCTGGGTCAGGGTGAGCACCTCGAACAGCTCGTCCAGCGTGCCGAAGCCGCCCGGAAACACCACCACCGCCTTCGCCAGGTTCATGAACCAGAACTTGCGCATGAAGAAGTAGTGAAACTCGAAGCCATGCCCGGCATCGAGATAGGGATTGCCGTGCTGCTCGAAGGGCAGAGAGATGCCGATGCCGACGTTGAGCTTGCGATCCACCCGCGCGCTGCCCTCGTGCAAAGCCTCCATGATGCCCGGCCCACCGCCGGTGACCAGGTGGTAGCGCGAGCCGAGGGCGTGGGTCTTGGTGGTCCAGTGCGCCAGCTTCTCGCCCAGCTCTGCCGCATCGTGGAAATAATCCACACCGGTGGTACCTTCGGTCAGCCGCCGCACGCGGGCCGAGCCAAAGGCAACGATTGCGCGATTGATGCCCTCGTGTTTCAGGCGTGAAAGCGGTTCCAGGTACTCGCACAGAATACGCACGCTGCGGGCATCTTCGCCATTGAGGAAATCGGCGCTGTTGTAGGCCTTGATGAGCTTCATCGGGTAGTAGCCAGTCCGTATTCGTAGGCGAAATCGACGCCGTAGTTGCGGTAGTCATAGCGGGCGCTGCGGGTGTTGGATCCGCGCCGCTCGTAGCGGTAGCCGGGGCGGATGCTGAAGCGGTAGAACGGCTGATAGTCGGCGCCGACTCTTAGGCTGAGCACGTTGTCCTGCCGCGACTGGCCCTGGCTGTTGAGGCCGGGCGAACCCTGGTAGCTGGAATCGTAGAACTCGGCCGCGACCAGCCCCTTGAGCTTGGCCGACCAGTCGTAGTCGTACTGCGTCTGCACGCCCAGGTTCTCGACATAGTTGGCGTTGATGTCCTCGATATAGAACAGGTCACGGTAGACCTCCAGCCGCAGTCGGCTGACGCCGGAGAACTTGCGGGTGTAGCCGATACGCCCGGTGATGCCCTTGAAGTCGCGCACCGCCGGGTCGTCGTGGCCGCGCTGGGTGTAGGCGAGCTGTGCCGTGAGGTCAGAAAGACCACTGGGGATGTAGCCCGCGCGCAGGATCGCGCTCTGCTGCACATAGTCCTTCTCGCGACCATCGCCTGCCATCACGATACGGTTGGGGTATTCGCCCTCGCTCTGCCGCAGCGCGGCGCCGAAATAGGAATAGCCATTGCGGCGGTACTCCAGCCCCAGCTCGCCGGAGTTCTCGGTGAGGTCGAAGTCGCGTGATTGCTGGCGCGAGGCGCGGGTCTGGTAGCGGTCGGCACTGGCGATGCCGGTCCAGTACGGGGTCGCCAGCAGCCGCAGCTCGGCCAGCGCGCGGTCGACCGTGATCAGCCCGTTCTCGGCATCGTCACGGAAGGCAAAGTTCTCCTGCCGCCGGTCGCGGCCAGCATCAATTTTCAGCCGTAGCAGCGAGGCCAAGGCCAGCCGCAGCTGCCCGCCCAGCCGGTAGTGGTCGTAGTCGAGCGCATCAAGCTTGGCGTAGTCCGTGTGCCCGTAGTCGCCGCTCAGTTGCAGCGATTGCAGGCTTTCGGAGAGGGTGAGCTTGGCACCCACCCCGACCGTGGTCAGCGTATCGGCAAGAACTACCCCGGTGGTGCCACCGGCCGTGCGAAAGATATTGTCGTCACGCTCCAGCTTAAGCTGCACGGCAGGCTTGAACTGCACCGTCTGTGCCGTCGCCATGCTGGCCAGTGCATACAGCAGCAGCGTGGCAGCGTACCGCTCAATACGCATTTTCGTCGCCGCGCAAGACAGTCCAGATCGTCAGGAAAATGATCTTGATGTCGAGCAGGGGCGACCAGTTGCGGATGTACTCCAGGTCGTAGCGGATGCGCTCTTCCATGCGCTCGATGTTGGCGGTCTCGCCACGCAGGCCATGCACCTGCGCCCAGCCCGTCACGCCCGGCTTGACCTTGTGGCGCAGCATGTAGCGGTTCACCTGCTTGCGGTAGTGCTCGTTGTGGGCAACGGTGTGCGGCCTGGGGCCAACCACGCTCATTTCGCCCTTGAGCACATTGAAGAACTGCGGCAGCTCATCCATCGAAGTCTTGCGGATAAAGCGGCCGACGCGGGTGATGCGGTCATCGTCCTTGGTGGCCTGGCGGCTGCCGGTGTCGGGGGCGTCGATCTTCATCGAGCGGAACTTGTAGACCCAGAAACGCTTGCCATTGAGGCCATAGCGCTTCTGCTTGAACAGCACGGGGCCCGGCGAGGAGAGCTTGACCGCCAGCGCCACGATGAGCAGCACCGGTGCGATGGCGATGAGGGCGAAGAAGGCGAACACTGCGTCGAACAGCTGCTTGAGCAGGCCATCCACCCCATAGAACGGCGATTCGGCGACTTGCAGCACCGGCACGCTTTCCACCTCGCCCACCTGCGCCTTGAGCAGCGAGAACATGAAGAAATCCGGCACGTAGTAGAGCGACGCGGTGGTGTCGCCCAGGTCGTCGATCACTGACATCGCACGTCGGGCGCCGGAGTCCGGCAGCACCACGAACACCACTTCGACATCATGGTCGCGCACGTACTGGGCCGCATTGCGGGCCTTGCCCAGCATCGGCACGCCAGGAATGCCACCGCCGGTGCGCTCTTCCTCGCGGTCGTCGAAATAGCCCTGCAGGTCATAAGCCCGCGACCCCCTGAGCCGTTCGCCTAGCATGCGGGCGGAGTTGTTGGCGAACACGATCACTGCGCTACGCCTGAGCGCCAGTCGCGGGATGACGCGGCGCAAGCCATAGCGCGCCACCACATGCAAGAACAAGAACAGCACCGGCATCGCCGCCAGCCAGACCAGCACCACCTCGCGGCTGAAAGCATCCGCGAGATGCGTGAAGAAACCAAGTGCCACCAGTGTCGCCGCCAACCATAGCCAATAGATCAGTACCTGGACGCCGACCGAACCGGGCAATCCCGGCTTCCAGCTTTCGGTGAGATCGAAGCGGCGAAACACCAGGTACGACAGCAGGCCGGTCAAGAGGCCAAGCATCTGGTAGGCGGAATGGAACACCTCGCCCATAAAGGTGGTCACGACCCATAAGCCGATGAATACGGCGAATGCGTAGACCGCACCTTGGATCATCAGCGCACGTGTATTTTGTTTTTGGAGCACGGCTTTGCTGCTGGTGAACAACAGGTCTGGATTATGCCTTGGGTCAGTCACGCGGATTCCTCTCCCGTGTGGCTCAAAGAGACTGGAACTCTGCCAGGCCCGAGACCGCATCGCGCACCAGTGCTTCAATGTCGCAACTGCGCTGGTGACGCAGCCATACGACCTCTGCATGGGCGCGCCAACCGGCGGCGGTTCTCGCAGTGGCAAACTGCTCCAGTGCAGGCTTGAGCGCCTCCGGCTCGTACTCCAGATAGTCCAGCCCCGCCTCCAGTGCCGTGCCGCGCACCCCGAAGCGAGTGGAGATGATCGGCAGCCTGGCCGCCAGATACTCGAACAGCTTGACGTTGGCGCCAGAGCCTTTGGTGACGGGATTGAGTCCGGCATCGGCGGCGGCGAAGTAAGGCGCGGTTTCTGGCACCGGTCCGGTGGCGATCATCCGGCCCTCGCGGTGGGCTTGCGGCTCCATCGAACCCAGCAGCAGCAGATAAATGTGGTGCTGCTCAAGAAACGCCTGCTCACGCCGGCAGAACGCCTTGAGATCGTCAAGCACATCCAGGTTTTGCCAGGAGCGGCTGCCGCTGAAGACGATGAGCCGATCCTGTGGGCCAAGGCCCAGCTCGCCGCGAACCCGCTCGCGCACCTCGGCAGGCAACTGGTAGGCCTTGGGATCGACGCCGGAGCGGATGATGGGCAGCTGCAATCGCTGTTGCGGATCGTGCGCGCGGAAAAACGCCTGATCCTCCTCGGCGCAGGCAAAGATGTCGCGGTACCGTGCCGGTGCGGCAGCTTCAACTGCCTGCATCCGCGCGGCGGCGGCACGGTCGCGCGGTGTGCCCTGCTGCATCAGCCGGTGTTCGAGGTTGTGGCTGACCAGAAACCAGGGTTGGCCTGCAGGCACCCAAGCCGGCGGCGGCGTGAACGGAAAATCTGCCAGCACTAGATCGGCCGCTTGCAGCCGTTGCCTGAGCCGCGACGGCAGCCAGCCCCGCCTGATCAGCTCGTATTGCCAGAAACGCGTGTGACCCAGCCGCCGCAATGCGGTTTGCAGCAGGCCGACTTCGAGGCCGACATAGGTCTCCTCGCTCAGCCCCGGCTCGATCTCCTCCACCAGCCAGCGACGCGGTGGCAAGTAGTGTTCCTGCCGCCCGGCATGCGAGCAGATGCGCACCGTATGGCCCATGCGCGCCAGCGCACGGGCAATGCCGGCGCTGTGCAGGTGGCCGCCAGTGACGGCGGGGAAAACTTTTTGTCCACAGAAATAGACGATGTTCTTGGGCATTCGGCGTCAGGCGTGTGCCATGAAGTAATAGTTGGTATTGCTGTCCCACTGCTGGCGGAAGTCTTCCAGGCTCAAGGATTTCTTGCCTTCGCTGCCCAGCCAGTCAGCCATCAGAAACATGCGCAGACCGCAGGTCGTGACCAAGAAATCGTAAACATCATCGGGGCCTGTGCCGTAGCACTCCGAAGCACCCAGGCCAGATTCGAACACGATAACCGGACGGTTTTTGAGGATGGTCTGAACCGCACCTTTCAGCACCGAGAGTTCCGCCCCTTCGACATCGATCTTGATGAAGTGGACTGGGATATCCGAGGGGATGATCGCGTCCAGCGTCTGTTTTTGAACCGTGATTTCCTCGATCACCGGGTTGGCCTGCGCGTACCGGCGACGGCGCATGCCGCTATAGGCCGGGTCGCTGAGCACATGCTGGAAGGTGGTGCTGCCGGTGGTATCACTCAGTGCCGCCTCGTAAACCTTGACCTTGGGAAGCTGGCCGAAAGCCTCGCGCAGGCCTTGGCACAGTCCGGGAATCGGCTCGAAGGCGAAATGCCAGCCCTGTGGGGCAAAGCGCAGCATTTCTTTCAGCAACACACCCTCGTGACAGCCGACATCGACGCAATTGGAGTTTGCGTGCAGCACTTTCTGCATCACCAGCATGGTCTGGCGGTCGTAGAAAAAACCCTTGTTGCCGGTGACACGGGCGTAAACCTCACGGGCAACCGGTTCGATAAAACTGCCTATCACCATTTTCTTGATCAGCGCTTTCATCGAATTGCCCTTGTGTCTAGTTCGTCATGGGTGGCGGATGCGTGATCTTGCGGCTTTGCGGGGAGCACCACCAGCAGAGGCGATGTCATGGCGGTTTCCTGGGGTTCTCGCGCGACGTGCGCACCCACTCCGCGCCGCCGGCACGATGCCGGGACAGCAGTGCAAGTTTCCAGGCCAGATACAGCGGTGCGCGGGCGATCGCCAACCAGCCCTGCCAGCCGAGTCCGCTCAGCGCCACGCCGCGCACCACATGCAGCAGCAGCATCAGCAGTGGCGTGATGGCCACTGCCACCGCCCAGGGATGCAGCAGCCCGGTCAGCAGCAAGCCGACCCCGGCCAGCGCCAGCAGCACGACGGCAAGGCCCAGGTAGGCCAGCGGTGGGATCAAGACCTCCATTGCCAGATCGAACAGCACACTATTGCCGTCCTTCACCGCATCCCGCAGCAACGGCCAGCCATGCTGGTTCAGCATCTGCCTGCGTCCACCCTCCCAGCGCCACCGCTGCGAGCGGGCGGCCTGTTCACCGGTGACCATCTCGCCCAGCACCTCGGCCTCGTCCACGTACCACACCCGCACACCGGCACGGCCGAGGGCAATGGAATACTCGAGATCCTCGACGATGGAAAAAGCCCGGTGCGGCACGCGGCGCAGCGTTTCGATGCTGAAGCACATGCCATTGCCATGCAGCACCGCAGATACCCCCAGCGCCTCGCGGCCCCGACCCCGCAGGCGGTGGAAAATCGCCAAGGCGATGGTCATCAAGCGGGTGCGCCAGGCTGCCAGTGGATTCCGCACGCCGTAAAACGACTGTGCCGCCAGCGCGCCGGCACCAATGCGGCTGGCGAAAGCGCGCAACAAGTTGGCGCTGGCAATGCTGTCGGCATCGACCACCACTACCGCGTCAGCCCAGCCATCACGCAGCACGGCCTCGTAGCCCCATTGCAGGGCGTAGCCCTTGCCGCGTTCGGTCTCGCTGTGGCGCTGCAACACATGGGCGCCAGCGGCACGGGCCAAGCCGGCGGTATCGTCCGTGCAATTGTCGGCCACAACCCAGACCTGGCAAAGCTCGGCGGGATAGTCCATCGCCAGCAGGCTCTGCACGGTGCAGGCAATGCCCGCTGCCTCGTTATGGGCAGGCACGATGACGGTGAAGCGCAACTGTGGAATGGCCGCTTGCCGAACTTCTGGCTTGCCGCTCATTAAAGTCAGCAGCAACAGGTACCCTGCCACGATCAACAGCGGCGCAGCCAACAGCAGCAGAACAATTTCGTGCAGCAAAATAGTCAGCCCTTAATCTTGAAATAGTTTTAATCCCACAGGCAGTGGTCTCTTTTATCCGGCCATTGTCGGGCTGGCAGTCGCCATTTTCGTTTCGCGGCGCAGCAACGCCATCACGCCTGCCGTGTAGAGAAGCTCGCCGAGCAGGATACCCATCACCGCCCCCGGCGCACCGAAATGCTCCATCAGCAGCAGCATGGCGGCGAAGCTGAATACCGCGTTGATGGTGGCCAGATAGGTCAAGAGCTTGAACCGCTCACGCACGAACAGCACGGTTTGCACCGTGTCGCGCAGCATGCAGAGCAGGAAAATACCCGTCCAGAGTGCCAACATCAGGTCGCGTTGCGCGATCTGCTTCTGCAGCAGGTGCTGGTAGACCCAGTCGCGGAAAATCCACAGCAACAGGCAATACAGCGCAGCAGGCACCAGGATCCCCAGGCCCAGCAAGGCAAGCCTGCGGATCAGCCCCGGGATGCCGAGTTGCGGCAGCCAGCGCGAGGCGAGCGGGACCAGCACTCCCTTGACGCCCGCCGTCAGCAGGTTCACAGGCATCAGCAACAGACGTGTCGCGGCCACCGCCGCCACCGCCTGCACGTCGAGCCGCGCGGCCAGCAGGTAGTTGTAGCCCTGGCTGAAACTCCAGTAGACCAGGATGCCGGTGATAGCCCAGAGCCCCAAAGGCCGCATCTCGCGCCAGATGCCCTCGCCGCCTTGTTGACTCCAACCGGGATCGCGCGCCAGCGAGCGACGGGCAAGCAGGTTGGCCGCCAGCGCCGCCGCTGCAAGACCCAGCACGGCCCAGACTGCCATCGGCGCGGGCAGCCAGAAAACCGCCGCCGCCACGCTGGCAAGAAGCACAGCCACATAGACCCCATCGGCACCGACGATGGCTCCGGCACGGGTATAGATGAGCAGGATCGCACGCAGGTATTCGCGTTCCAGAACGGCCCAGCCTGCCAGCACTGTGGCGGCGCAGAGGGCCGCTTTTTCCTGGTCAAGCACGCCGGTAGTCCAGAGCAACAACAGCAGAGGCAGCGCCAACAGCGCCGTCAGGCGGGCCAGCCGCTGCTGGCCGCGATAGGCAGCGCCGATCATCTGCTTGCGCTCGGCCTCTGGTTGCTTGGAGGCGAGCACGGTCAGTGGGCCGGTGATCCAGCCCCCTTGCAGGCCCGTCAGCAGCATCAGCGTGGTCTGCACCAGCACGTAATGGCCGTAATCGATATCGCTGGCGTGCCGGATCAGCAGCAGTCCGACGCCGAGATTAGCGGCAGAAAGTATCGCCTGGCCCAGCACCGTGCTGCTCAGCAGCAGTAGCAGCGGACTCTGCGCAAGACGTCCAAGGCTCATGGCGGAGGGGTGAGATCAGCCAGTGCGGCAGCCATCGAAGCCGCATAGTGCCGACGCAGGCCATCGGCCCATGCCAGCGCCTCGGCATCGGCTGGCCCCGCCGGACTAGCGACGGTCTCTGCCAGCAGTCGGCAGAACTGTTGCGGGTCGTCAGTCACCTTTACCGTCGGCGGCAGCTTGCGAATGCCGCGTACTGCAAAGCTGGTGGCGACCACTGGCAGGCCGAGCGCAATCGAGTCGAGCGACTTCACCTGCACCCCAGCGCCACTAATGGATGGGATGGCTACCGCCCGCGCCTCGCAGAGAAACTGCTGGGCATCCGGCACGAAGCCACGCACCACCAGGCCGGGATGGCGACCGGCCAGATGTTCGGCCCCCTTGCCGCCAATTTCGATCTTGAATTCCGGCGGCAGCAGCGGCAGCACCTGTTCGGCAAACCAGTCCAGTCCCTCGCGATTGGAAACCCACTGCCAGTTGCCCAGCAGTCCCAGGTCATAGCGCTTCGTGGGCCAGGGCTGAGGTAGCTGAAAATCGCCCGGCGGCGTCTCGAAGGCCCGGACGCAGACGCGTCCGGCTGCGGCCAAGGTCCGGTAATAATCACCATCCTCGGCAGTGACCGTCCAGATCTCGGCCATCTGCTTCGACAGCTGCTCTTCAATGGCGCGCACCCGGCGTGCCTCGCGGGCATAGACCCACTGCCGGGCCGGCGAGCCAGCACCATCGCACAGCCGCTCGTAAAGACGGTGCTCGATGTTATGGGTATTGGCCACCAGCTTCAGGCCCTTGGGCAGATGCGGCAGCACCCAGGTCATGCGCGAGGCATGATCGAGCACGCAAAAGGCATAGCTGTTTTCGGCGCACAGTCTCTTCACGCAGGCGAGGTAAGCCCTCGAGCGGTATTTTTCTGCCGAATACGGGGTGCCGCGCAAAAAACTGGCCGCCAACCAGACCAGCGCTTGCCTGCCCGACTCGGCAGTCTCGATGGGCCGCACTTGGGCAATGTGTTGCCAGGGCTGCCGGGGCGCTGCGTCACCCGGTCTGAGATAGGAAACAACATCCACCTCGGCGCCGGACTGACGCAGCGCGTCGATATAGCGCTGCGAGCCGATATCGCCACCGGTTTTCTTGTGGCCAGGGTAAACAGTGGTGAGATACAGAATCTTCATGGCGCAGCCGCAGTGGTCCCGCTCGGTGGTTGAGGTGTGCCATGAGGCGATCATGTCGGCAATGCCCAGGGCCTTGCCGACGCGATCACCAGCAAATGCCCTGGTATTGGTCGGAGCCGACCGGCTCGCGGCTGATGCGGATCAAGTCAACGATCGCTTGGCCTGGACGGGCTTTCGCAGGCACCGACTTGAACTCCTCGGCACCATTGCCGATGACGATGACTTCGGCGAAGTCCATCACCTCGTCCATCTCGCCGACCATCAGCCGGGAGATGTGCGGAATCTGGTTGAGGATGTAATCGCGGTTCGCACCCGTGAGTGCTGCCAGCTGCACGTTGCGGTCGAACACCTTGATGTCATAGCCCTTGCCAAGCAGCATTTCGATCAGGCTCACCAGCGGCGACTCACGCAGATCATCCGTGCCGGCCTTGAACGCGAAGCCGAGGATGCCGACTTTCCGTTTGCCGCAGGCGGTAACCATCTTGAAGCCCTTTTCGATCTGCAGCTGATTGCTGGGCAGGATCGAATTGAGCACCGGCAGATCGAGGTCCAGGCTCCTGGCCTTGAACCCCAGCGCACGCACATCCTTCGGCAGGCAGGAGCCGCCAAAGGCGAAGCCCGGCTTCATATAGTAGGGCGAGATATTGAGCTTGGTGTCCTGGCAGAAGATGTCCATGACCTTGTGGCCGTCGATGCCGCTGGCCTTGCAGATATTGCCGATCTCGTTGGCAAACGCGACTTTCAGGGCATGCCAGGTGTTGTCGGTGTACTTGACCATCTCGGCGGTTTCCAGGCCGGTGCGGATCAAGGGGGCGATGAGCTTGCCGTAGAGTTCAACCAGACGGTCGCCAGCCACCGGATCGGTCTCGCCAATGACGGTCTTGGGCGGGTTGTAGTAGTCCCAGACGGCAGTACCCTCGCGCAGGAACTCCGGATTGTTGCAGACGCCAAAATCCACGCCGGCTTTTTTGCCAGAGGCTTCTTCGAGTGCCGGAATGACCACGCCGCGCATGGAGCCCGGCAACATCGTGCTGCGTGCCACCACGACGTGAAAGCTGGTTTTTTCGCGCAGTGCGGCACCGATTTCGCCACAGACCTTGCGCACTGCTGAGAGATCCAGGTTGCCGTTGACCTGCGAGGGCGTGCCGACGCAGATCAGCGACAGTTCGCTGGCCAGTACCGCAGCCCTTACATCGCTGCTGGCCTTCAGCCGGCCATCGGCGACGGCCTGCTGGATCATCTCGCCGACATCCTTTTCGATGATCGGCGTATTGCCCTTGTTGATCAGCGCGACCTTGGTGGCATTGGGATCAATGCCGATCACCTCATGTCCATCCTTGGCCAGACAGGCCGCAGACACTGCACCGACATAGCCCAAGCCAAAAATACTGATTTTCACTGGCAGCCTCTGTGTTGCTGGAAGGGTGGAGAAATGGATCGTTGCGCGTTGGCGCTGGTCATGCCAACTCAGGCGCTGACACCGTACTCACGGTGCCAGATTTCGAGGTTGAGCAGCGACCACAGCAGCTTTTCGTGGTTCTGCCGGCCTTCGATGTGCGCTGACACCAGCGCCTGCAGCTTCGGACGATTGTAGAGTGCAGCAGTGCGGGAATCCGCACCGAGCAGATGGTCGCAGAGATAGGCCTTCATCGGCCCCCGGAACCATTCGTTCACCGGCACCCGGAATCCCACTTTCGGGCGCTGCAGGATGGCGGCAGGCAGCAGCCGGGTCATCGCCTCGCGCAGAATCCGCTTGGTACTACGCCCCCGCACGCGCCAATGATCCGGCAGCGCCGAGACGAAAGCGGCCAGCTCGTGATCCATGAAGGGCATGCGTCCCTCGATGGAGGCCGCCATGGTCATGCGGTCGCCGCGTTCGAGCAGGTTGTCGGGCAGCCAGCTGGTCTGGTCGAAGTACAAGATCCGGCGCAACGCCGAGTTTTCCGGGGAGCTATCGAATTGTGGGCCAGCATGGGTTTCTGCCGGCGGCGGCATGGCGGCCAGCTCGATGCGCTCGGCGTTGGACAGCGCACCAAACCAGCGCGGCATGCGTTCCTGCCAGGGCAGGCCCAGGTTGGCAGCGGCGGTCTTGGCGCGGTGAAACCGGTAGGGCAGCGCGGAGATCAAGGGTTCGATCAAGCCACTGCGCAAAAGCCCAGGCAGTCGCTGGTAGCTGTTGGCATAACGCTCGAACACATGTTTGGGATACCCGCCCAGCACTTCGTCCGAACCCTCACCCGTCAGCACCATCTTCACTGTGCGGCCGGCTTCAACCGAAAGCAGATAGATCGGGATATCCGAAGGCTCGGCGACCGGGGCATCGCGGAAGCGGACCAGCGCGGGAAGATGCTCGATCAGGTGATCCTGGGAAACGACCAGTTCGTGATGGTCGGTCTTGAACAGCTGCGCAATTTCCTTCGCATAGCCCAGCTCGCTGTAGGCGGACTCCGAAAAACCCACCGAGAAAGTCTTCACCGGCTGGCTGCTGTGCCGGCTCATCAGGCCAACCACCGCCGAGGAATCAATGCCGCCCGATAAAAACGCGCCAAAAGGAACGTCGGCGATCATGCGGATGCGCACGCTCTCGTCCAGCTTTTGCAGGAAGGCATCGACCACATCGCCAGTCGGTTCGCTGGCACTCAAGACTTCGCGGTCCGGCGGGCGGGCGTAAACCCGCTCTTTCAATATGCCGCGCTCCCACACCGCGAGGCTGCCCGGCATCAGCTTGCGGATACCTGCAAACAGGGTGGCGGGTGCCGGCACATAGCGGTAGGCGAGGTACTGCCAGATCGCGTCCTGATCAACGCTGCGGCTGAACTCGGTACAGCTGAGGATGGCCTTGATTTCGGAGCCGAACAGCAGGGCACCGCCACGCTCGTGAAGGAACAAAGGCTTCTTGCCGAAGCGGTCACGCGCCAGCAGCAGCCGCTGCCGCCTGGCATCCCAGAGTGCGAAGGCGAACATGCCCCTAAACCGCAGCACACAGTCATCCCCCCATTGCTGGTAGGCGTGGATGATGGTTTCGGTATCCGAGCGTGTGCTGAAGCGGTAGCCGCAGGCGATCAGCTCGTCCCGCAGTGCCTGGAAGTTGTAGATCTCACCATTGAAGACCAGCTGCACCGAGCCATCCTCATTGCCCATCGGCTGATCGCCGGTGGCAAGGTCGATGATGGCAAGTCGCCGGTGGCCAAGGCCGACCCGGTAAGCCCCATCGTGGGTCTGAGTCTCGAAAAATCCGTCACCGTCGGGGCCGCGATGCGCCAGGCTCAAGTTCATCCGCCGCAACAATCCGGCCGGATCGCTCCAGCCCTCAGGAACAATTACGCCGCTGATGCCGCACATGGGGGTATCCCGAATCGCATGTTGTTGTCTCTGACGGAAGAGTCGAAATGCGGGCACCCGGCCCTCAAGGGCAGGGCGCGGCTCACGCGGATTTATCGTCGAAAAGTGTAGCGTAAGCCTTGAGCAGCTTCGGCTCCTCGAACGTCCATTGCAATTCGCTCTCCACCCGCTGGCGGCCGAAGCGGCCCATGGTTTCGCGCTCATCCGGGTGATCCAGCAGGTGGATGATTTTTTCAGCCATGTCGATGGCATCGTTGCGCTTGGCATAGAGCGAAGCCTCTCGCGCCGAGAAACGGCCTTCTGTGAGGTCGAACTGCACGATGGGTTTTCCCAGCGCCATGTATTCCATGATTTTGTTCATGGTGGATTTGTCGTTCATTTCATTGGCGATGTCCGGGTTCACGCAGACATCGGCGGTGTTCAGCATCTCCAGCATCTGCTGATCGGGCACCCGCCCGGTGAAGGTGACGTATTCCGCCACACCCAGCTGTGCGGCCTGGCGTTTCAAATCCTCCAGCGAGGTGCCGCCACCCACCAGGCCAAAGTGCACGTCGCTGCGGTGCAGGGTCTTGACGATGTGCACGGCTGCCTGCAGGAGGTATTCGAGGCCCTCCTGCTGGCCCATGACGCCGACATAGCCAACCAGATAGCGGCGGCCCTGCTTCAAGGCATCCACGGCCGGAAGAATCTTCAGCCGGTCGAGCTTGGGGCCGCTTCTGACCACGAACACCCGTTCCGGATCCATGCCGCCCCTTTCGATGGCGATCTTCTTGTAGGACTCGTTGGTGGCAATGGAAACATCGGCGGCGCGGAACGTCGCACGCTCCAGCCAGACCATGAGCTTCCACAGCATGCCGCGTCTGCCGAACTTGGCTTCGTAGAGTTCGGGGTTGATGTCGTGATGATCAAACACGAAGCGGGTGCCGAACAGCCGCTTGAAGAACACGCCCACCAGAAACAGCAGGTCTGGCGGGTTGCAGGCATGGATGGCATCGAAGCCGTGCTGGCGCCGGACTTTGAACGCAAGCCGGAACATATGGAACAGGGCCGAGGAATATTCGATCAGGTATCCCAGCGCCCCTTCGGCCTCCATCGGCAGCCGGTAGCGGTAGATGTGGATGCCCTCGATCAGCTCGTAGTGCTGTTCATAGCCCTTGCCCGTGGGACAGATGATGGCAACACCATAGCCATTGGCCGTCAGCGTGGTGGCCTCCTGCCAGACCCGCCGGTCGAAGGGTGACGGCAGGTTCTCGACCAGCATCAGGATGCGGCGCATGGATTTTCCTTGTTCGGTGCAGCGGGACAGGTGGCTATTTGCATGGGGCTTCATCCAACAAGCTCTGGGCACGGCGGTAATCTTCCGGCACACCGATGTCGATGAACAGACTGTCTTCTGCCACATGCCCGGCAAAGCCTGCTGTTGCGGCGTGCGTCTGCAACACTGCCTGCTCGAAGGAGAACTTGGCACCCGGTGGTGCCAAGTCGAACACGCGGCGTTCCAGCACATAGATACCGGCATTGATGAGGCCGGGCCTGGGCTCAGGATTTTTTTCGCTGAATGCGGCAATGCGCCCAGCCCCATCGAGCTGCACAGCCCCGAAACGGCCCGCGTCTTCTACCCGCACCAGCGTCAACGTTGCCGCGCGCGCCGCCTGGCTGTGGGCGGCGGCCAGTGCGGGCAGGCTGGCGCTGCAAAAGGTGTCGCCATTGAGCGCAAACGCCTGATCCAGTCCTGCCTCGTCGAAAGCCTGTCGCAGGGCGCCGCCGGTACCGAGCGGTTCGGACTCGACCGAGTAGCGCACCTCGAGGTTCTTATAGCGCGCGCCGAAATGGTTCTGGATGATCTCGCGCTTGTAGCCCACCGCCAGCACCACTTGGCTGATGCCCTGCACGATCAGGCGGTCGAGCAGGCGCTCCAGGAACGGCCGTCCGGCCACGGGCGCCATTGGCTTGGGCACATCGGAGACGACGGTCGCCAGCCGGGTGCCAAAGCCGCCGGCCAGGATGATCGCGGTGGGGAGCATGTTGTTGACAGGATTGTTCATTTCATCAACTGGCATTGGTGGCGAGCCGGCGCGACTGGCGGCCGTGGAGTTTTTGCCTCAAGCCCGCAACCGGTCGCTCGACCCAGCGACGCATGGCCTCGCAGAGGGGCAGGCAAATGGCAAGTGTCAGCAGCAGCAGGCCGTACCAGGGCACATCGGGCCAGTTCTGTTCGATGGCATAGATGACGACCTGGTGCATCAGATAGAGCGCGTAGGAGACCACCCCCAGATAGACCGGCCCGCGATGGTTCAGCCACCGGCAGGGCCAAGCCTGCGGATAGGCGACGGCGTAGTAGAACACCGGCAACAGGCCCAGGCTCTGCACCGTATGACGCAGCGTCGCGCGAAACCAGGGCTCGCGGATCAGCAATGTCAGCAGTAGTAGTGCAAGCCCCAGCAAGGCCAGCATCGCATGACGCCTGTGCAGTCCGGGCCTCGGCGGCTTTAGCCAAGGGTTGGCGAAAAACGCCAACCAGCAGCCGAACAGGATGGAATCCACGCGGGCGTCGGTGGCCATGCGCAGATAGTTGTCGCTGACCTGCAAGTGCAACAGCAGCACGAAGCGCCACAGCAGCACCAGTGCGCACAAACCCATGAGCCAGGCAGAAATCGTGGCCCTGTCTGTCCTTCGCATCAGCAGCAGGGCCAGCGGCGGATAGATGAAATAAAAATGCTCTTCCACCGCCAGTGTTGAGGTGATGCCAAGGCCCAGCGGGATGCCAATAAAATCGACGGTAATGGCTTGGTAATTGGCGAAATAGAAAATGATCGACAACAGCC
Source organism: Nevskiaceae bacterium (assembly GCA_021731445.1). GTDB lineage: Bacteria > Pseudomonadota > Gammaproteobacteria > Nevskiales > Nevskiaceae > Stagnimonas. Next base: position 20,577 of record JAKFXK010000058.1, read on the forward strand.
CCGCCAAATCGTAGTTGGCATCGTAAATGCCCAAGGCATCGATGAGCAGCGTAGCGAGGATGACCACGAACAAGGGCGGCATCAGCCGCAGCAGGCGGCGAAGATAGAAATCACCCAGGGCGATGCGACCATGACGGTCAAACTCCTGCCGCAGCAGCGTGGTGATGAGAAATCCGGAGAGCAGGAAAAATACCGAGACTCCGAACAGCCCCGGCACGATATGGCCGAGCTGGCAGTGAGAGGTGACCACCAGGCCGATGGCAACGGCGCGCAGACCATCCAGTGACGGAATCGTGCCGGCGCTCGCGGCAACGGACATCGATTCAGCCTTTGGCGGCAGGCTTGTACTCGGCACCCCAGATCGCTTCTTCCACCATCGCGCAGATGGCATGGCCGATGAGGATGTGGTTCTCCTGGATGCGTGGCGTGTGGGTGGAAGGCACGGGCAGCGCGTAGTCGCAGAGATCCTTCAGCACGCCGCCTGCGCCGCAGAGGGCCACGCTGATGATGCCCATCGCCTTGCACTGCTCAACTGCCCTGATCACGTTCTTGGAGTTGCCGGAGGTGGAGATGCCGATGAACACATCCCCTGCCCGGCCATTGGCCTGTATCTGCCGGGAGAACACTTTCTCGTAGCCATAGTCGTTGCCGATGGCGGTGAGCATGGAGGTGTCGGTGGTCAGCGCGATCGACGGCAGGCCGGGGCGGTCGAACTCGAAGCGGCTGACGAACTCCGCTGCGATGTGCTGACTGTCGGCAGCCGAGCCGCCATTGCCGGCCAGCATCACCTTGTTGCCGGCGCGAAAGGCTTTTTCGATGGCTTCAGCCACCATGACGATGCTGGCGATCAGCGCCTCGTCGGCCAGCACTTTCTGCTTGGCGGCCAGTGAGTCCTCGATCATGGCCTTGACGGCCCCTGTGTTTATCGCGCCCATGACTGCACCCCGTGATGGCTGAAATTGAACTTGACGAAATGGCCGTCGCTGCCGGCAAGCGCGCGCTGCACGTCGAGCTTCTGCGGCGGATCGACGAAGATCATCATGAAACCGCCGCCGCCTGCGCCCGATACCTTCACACCCTTGGCACCGGCCGCCATCGCCAGTTCGGCGGCCTGGTCGATGCCGCTGTTGGTGATGGAGGCCGCCATGCTCTTCTTGGCTTCCCAGGAAGCGCGGAACAGCCGGGTGACACCGTCGAGATCGTTCTTCAGCAGAAGCTCCTTCATCTCATAGGCGATGCGTTTCAGCTCGTGCATGGAGTCCACCGACTTGCCGCCCTCGGTCTTCACCGCCTTGATCTGCTCGTCGATGATCTTTGCCGATTCGCGCGACTGGCCGGTGTAGTACAGCAGCAGCCGCGCATGCAGCTCGTTCAATATCGACTCGCGGATGCGCAGGGGATTGATGATGACTTTGTCGTCAGCGTAGAACTCCATGAAATTGACGCCGCCAAAAGTCGCCGCGTACTGGTCCTGCTTGCCGCCGGAAAGTCCACAGTCCTTGCGCTCGATGTCAAAGGCCAGCTTGGCGAGATCGTAATCGCCCAGCGGCAGTTTCAGGTACTCGCTGTAGGCGGCGAGGATCGACACCACCATGGTCGAGGAAGTACCCAGTCCGGAGCCCGGTGGTGCGTCGGAATAGGTGGTGACTTTCACCGACAGTGGCTGCCCGCCCAAGAACTGCTGGCAGACCCTGGCATGGATGGCCTTGTGCAGCTTCAGCTCGCCATCGATCAGGATCGGCGCGCGGGAAGAACCCTGCCAGGACTGTTGCAGGTCTTTGGCCACGAACTCGACTGCCTGCTGCGGGTGCGGCTCCAGCGTGGTATGGGCGTGCATGTCGATGCTGGCATTGAGCACACAGCCGCCATAGGTGTCGGAATAGGGAGAGACATCGGTGCCGCCCCCGGCCAGGCCAAGTCGCAGGGGGGCTTTCGAGCGGACGATCATTGGGGTCTCTGGTGCTTAAGGCTTCGATCTTAAGTGAAGCTCGTGATTTTTAGGCAGGGCTAGAATGCACTTACCAACCCGACTCCGCCACGAATAAAACAATCATGCATTGCAAAATCTGCGGCTCGGACAGCACGCCGTTTGGCAAGGGCAAGACCCTGGTGCTGCAGAAGTATGAAGTGCAGTACTACCGTTGCAGCAGCTGCGGTTTCATCCAGACCGAAGAGCCTTACTGGCTTGACGAAGCTTACTTGCAACCGATTGCGCCTTCAGACATCGGCTACGTCTATCGCAACCGCTGGCTGGGCTGGTGCACGCGCACGGTGATCGGCATGTATTACGAGGGCGCGGGCCGGTTTCTGGACTACGGCGGTGGCTACGGCTTGTTCGTGCGCGACATGCGGGATCGCGGCTATGACAGCTATCGGCTCGACAAGTACACCCCCAACCTGTTCGCCCGCAATTTCGAGTGGAACCAGCACCACGCTGGCAAGCAGGCGGAGCTGATCACTGCCTTCGAAGTATTCGAGCACTTCCCGGATCCACATGGCAGCCTCAAGGAGATCATGCAGCACGGTTCGGAGATTTTGCTCAGCACCTGCATCGTGCCGGAGGGGATCACCGACACCGACTACAAGTCCTGGTTCTATTTTGCCAATCACGAGGGCCAGCACATTGCTCTGCACACGGTCAAAAGCCTGCAGATACTGGCCGAGCGCAACGGCCTGCATTGCTACAGCAATAGCCGCTACCTGCACTTGCTGACCAAGCAGCCCTCAATGGCAAAAGCAGTGTTTTTCCCCTGGGTCACGCGCATCAAGGCGGCGCGCTTGCTACAAGCCGCATTCCATCGCCGCTCGCTGCTGCCAGCGGACGAGCAGCTGCTGACCTGAAACCTTGCAGCTTCTGCTCAAACAGCAGGCGCGAGAGCGCGACCGAGGAATAGGTCAGCAAAATGTAGGGCGCGGAGATCGGGCGCAGGAAGCCTGAATTGGTCAGGTTCTCGATCAGGATCATTACGAAGATCGCCAGGTGCAGGGCATAGCTCTGTCTGCTGGCCGTCGCCAGCTGGCGCAACTGCCAGCCATGGCGCACCAGGAAACACAGCAACAGCACCAGCCCGATCAGGCCCAGCTCGTTCCAGATATCCAGGTAGCCGTTGTGTCCATCGGGCGAAAGCCATTTCAGCCGCCGATAGGCTTCGTCCGCGAGACTGCCGGGGCCGTTCCAGAAACTGACGAAGCCAACCCCGATCCAGAAGTTGCGGCTGTTAGCGGTGATGGACTTCCAGACCTCCTCCCAGATGTAGGTGCGCCCGGAAATGGAGATGTCCTTGCCGAAGGCTTCCGCCACCGGCGTCATCAGTCCGGCGTAGGTGATCTTGCCGACAAAGACCATGTAACCCAGCAAGGGCGTCAGCAAAAGCAAGGCCAGGAACAGAATCACCGGCAGCCTGAGCTGGCCCATCCGTATGGGCGGACGCAGCACGAAAATCATGATCGAGAAACCCACCATCAACACCAGAAACGAGGTGTTGCAGCGGGATTTGATCAGCACGAATATCGAGAACAGCACAGCCAGCCAGGCCAGCCGGGCATCGGTGCGACGCATCAGCAAGGCATGTCCCCACAAGAGGGCGCTGAACTCGGAAACATGCCCGAGGTAGAACTTGGTAAAGGTGATGCCGCGCCAGGAGTTCTTCAGCTCGAACTGCTCCGACTGGTGGACTCCCACCTGGGGCATTGCCAGTGCAACGATGGCCGAGGCCACGCAAATCCCGGTGAGTGTCCAGCGGAGCAAGGCTTCCAGTCGATCAGGGTGCCAGGCCGTGACGGCCTGTGCCAGGCCAATCATCAGAATGCCGAAACTGACGATGGCCTGTCGCACCACCATGGCCGGATCCGGCGCCCAGAGGGCGGACAGGAATATCCAGGCATAGGCCAGCAACAGGTAGGGATTGACGTAAGCCAGCAGCAGGGTCAACAGCCTGAACCGCCGCAGCAGCAGCCCGCTTGCGAGCAGGAACAGCGGCATCCACTGCACCTTGAACCAGGGGCCCACGGTACCGTCTGCCGGCGCTGACTCGAGGATAAGGCTCCATTGCAGGCCGGTCGGCATCACCACCCAAGCATATGAGAACACGATGATCCAGCTCACCAGGGTGCCAAACTGCCGGTCCTGCACCCAAGCAGTGCCAGCGCCCTGGAGTTGCTGGTTCATCCCCGCAGGACGCTGCCCAAGAGCCGCGCCGGAGTCGAACGCAGCTGGCTCACCAGTTGCTGGCAGGCATCCAGCGGCGTGTGGTGGCGGCGGCAGAGCAACAGGGCCGCTCCACAGGCCATCGCCGTCGCAGTGCCATCAAAGCCGATGCCGGTCGCCGGCGTGTCGATGATGATGTGACGGTAGCGGCCAGCGTAGCTCTCGATCAGCTCACGGAACGGCTGGCTGGACACTAGTTCCAGCGCATCGGTCGCCTGTCCGCCAGCGGCCAGCACCGCGAGCTGTGGCATGCCGTCAATGGTGGCTGGCTGCGGCAAGGCGGCACCCTGCAACGCCTGCAACAGCCCGACACCGCCGTGCAGGTTGAACAGCTGCTGCTGGGCAGGATTGCGCAAGTCGGCGTCGATCAGCAGGGTTGCCTGCCCGGATTGCGCACAGGACATCGCCAGTGCGGCCGCCAGCCGTGAGCGGCCATCACCGACGCTGGCACTGACCACCGCCAGCTTGATGCCCTGTCCTGCGGGCTGCCGCAGCAGCAGCTGTGCACGCAGGGAGCCGATCTTTTGGGTTTCCGGGTGACCCAGGTCGCGGTAGCTGTGCAGTTCGGCAGCGGCCTGTCCGATCACCGGTGCTGGCGCGTCGCTGCGCTGGTGGCGGGCGGCATCGAGATCGGCCGGCAGGGCGAGCCCGAGGTGCAGGGCAGCCTCGGAAAACCGCAGCTCCTGCGCGCGCTGCAGGGCGATGATCTGCTTGAGATGGTCGAGACTCAGACCCTTCCGCTCGACCAGATAGGCCGCCAGCTGCACGGCGTCTTCGCGGAAGCTGCTCGCACCGGGGATCAGGCTCACGGGTTGGCTCCCAACTCGGCCAGCGGTGCTTCGCCCAGCAGTTGTTCGAGGTCTTCCAGGCAGCGGATGCGCCGGTGGGTCAGCTCCCACAGCAGGCTGGCCAGGGCTGCCAGGATCAGGCCGCCGATCAGTCCCAACACCATGTTCACCGAGGTTTTCGGCCTGCTGTGACGCACTGGCGGCGTGGCCTCGGCGAGCATCGAGACATTGGAGTACTGGCTCTCGGCCGAGCGGATGATCTGGCCGTACTGGTCGAGTGCCAGGTCGTAGAGCTTTGCAGCGGCTTCCAGCTCGCGCAGCAGGCGGGCACCCTCATCCTGCTGCCCACGAGTGGCACGCAACCCCGCTTTTTCCGCATCGATACGCTGCTTGAGGCTATCCACCATCGCGGAGGACACGCCGACGCGGGTGCGGGCATTGGCCATCACGCCACTGCCGAAACCATCCAGCTCACCACCCAGCTGCGCCTTCAATGCGCGCACCTTGGCTTCGGTGGCAACGTAGTCCGGGTGGCGCGGCCCCAGCACCTTGCTGATCTCGACCAGGCGGGCTTCAGCAGAGAGCAGATCCTGCTTGATCTGCACCACCGCAGGGCTGGCGGTGTATTCGACATCGGTGGCACCGCTGCGGCCCAGCCGCGCCACCTGCTGGTTGCGGATTTGCGCATCGCGCCGCTCCACCTCAGCCGTCAGCAGGGCCGAATCGAGTTCGGCCAGACGGCGGGTATCGTGCTCGCCACGAGTTTCCAGGTCGATCAGCCCGGTATTCTTGCGGAACTCGGCGACTGCTGTCTCCGCCGCATTGAGCTTGGCCTTGAACTCGGCAACGGACTTGAGATATTGCTCCGCACGCATCTTGCTCGGCCCCTGCATGCGCTCGCGGATTTCGCCGAGGTAGGCTGTGGCAATGGCATTGGCAATCTGCGCCGCCATCTCTGCGCTCTTGGCCTCGTAGGTGATGTAGATCAGCCGGCTTTCCTTGGGGTTGCCGATCATCAGGTTCTTCGAGAGCACCTTCTCGATGAGGTGCTGCCGCAGCGCGTTTGCCGGGCCGGTATAGCCCTTGGTCATGATCGCATTGCCGGTCAGGTTCAGGCTGTCCACGACCTTGCCCAGCACCCTGGCGCTGCCGATGAACTCGACCTGCGTGGCCATGTAACTCGCCGCCAGGTTTGAGGGAAACTCGCGGTTAGTCTCCGGCGAATTGACATCGTAATCGGCCACCACCGTAGCGGTGGCGACATAGCTGCGGGTCAGCACCAGCTTGCTGAACGCCACCGCCAGCGCCATCACCAGCACACCGGCGAGCAGGATGCGGTTTCGGTACGCCCTGAGGATGCTGAAAATTTGGGCGAGGCTCAAGCTCTGGCTCATCAGCTCGGCGGGGATCATGGCGGCGGCGGGCGGCAGGTTCATGGCGGTCAGAACAGCCTTTCGCGGATGTAGACGACATCGTCTGCCATCAGCGATTCGTTAAGCGAGACTGAGAGGGTATTCAACTTGCCATCGACCGCGCGGCGGCGGATGTCGATGCGTTTGTCGGAGCCCTTGTCGGTAAGCCCGCCCGCCAGCGACAGCGCCTGGATCACCGTCATGCCCGGCTTGAGCTTGTAGGCATTGGGGCTGCGCACTTCACCGTAGATGTAGAACACCTCGGTCTCCGGCACCAGCAGGGTGTCGCCGGCG
>JAKFXK010000048.1 GCA_021731445.1 Nevskiaceae bacterium
ACGCTGGACTACTTCGAGAAACACCCCAAGGTGGCGCAGCTCGTGATGAGTTCGGTCTAGACCGAACTCATCACGAGCTGCGCCACCTTGGGGTGTTTCTCGAAGTAGTCCAGCGTTACCCAGAACACCTTGCGCAGTCGCTCCTTGAAATCCTCGATGCCTTCGAGATGGTCGACCATGCGGCTGGCAAGGCGACCCAATGCGGTATCGAGCGCCGAGAACAGCAGTGCCTCCTTGCTGCCGTAGTATTTGTAGAGCGTTTGCAGGCTTACATTCGCGCCGCGCGCGATCTCGATCAGGCCCACGCGGTGAAACTCGCGTTCGGCAAAGATATCGAGCACCGCTTCTTCGATGCGTCCGCGGGTGGGTGCATCCATGCGGTTGCGGTCTTCGCGGGCCTGGGCTTCAGCCGATGCTTTTTCTCTTGCCATATCAGTGCTTAGTAAGGGTTGTTACTTCCTGCTTCCCAGGATTTTCGAAAGTCTGCCACAGCGCGATGCGTTGACGAGCTTCCCTTGTATTTACTAAGCTCGACCCCGACCATCCAGTATGCTCAGCGCGCTGCAAAACCAACGCGATCTGCACGATGGCGCTTCCTGATCGTAATTTAAATTACCGAGACCGACAATGGCCGAAGCCTACATCTACGACGCTGTGCGCACGCCGCGCGGCAAAGGCAAAAAAGACGGGGCACTGCACGAAGTCACGCCCGTACATCTGCTCAAGGTCTTGTTCGATGCACTTAAAGACCGCAACCATCTTGATACCTCGCTGGTGGATGACGTGGTGCTGGGTTGCGTCACACCCGTTGGCGAACAAGGTGCTGACATTGCCCGTACTGCCGTGCTCTATGCCGGCTGGGCCGAGAGCGTGGCTGGCGTCACGCAATCGCGCTTCTGCGCCTCCGGTCTCGAATCGGTGAACCTGGCAGCGATGAAGGTGATGAGCGGGCAAGAGGATTTGGTGGTCGCTGGCGGCATCGAGAGCATGAGCCGCTGGGCGATGGGCAGTGACGGCGGCGCGATGGTGATGGATCCGCGCGTCAATGGCCTGATGGGCTTCGCGCCGCAGGGCATCGGCGCTGACCTGATTGCCAGCATCGAAGGTTTCAGCCGACACGATGTCGACGCCTTTGCCGCCCGCTCGCACCAGAAAGCCGCCACGGCACAAGCCGCTGGCTACTTCAAGAATACGGTGATTCCAGTCAGGGATATCAATGGCCTCATCGTGCTCGACCACGACGAGACCATCCGCGCCAACACCACGCCGGAAACGCTGGCGGGCTTGAAGCCCAGCTTCGAGCAGATGGGCCAGATGGGCTTCGATGCGACAGCGCTGCGCAAGTACACCACGGTCGAAAAAATCCACCACGTCCATCACGCAGGCAACTCGTCGGGCATTGTCGATGGCGCAGCCCTCATGCTGATCGGCAGCAGGGAAGCGGGTGCCAAGATGGGCTTGAAGCCACGTGCAAAGATCACCACCTGCCAGGTGATCGGCAGCGAGCCGACCATCATGCTCACCGGCATCGGCCCGGCCTCGAAGAAGGCGCTGAAGAAGGCGGGCATGAAGGCCAGCGACATCGACCTCTACGAGATCAACGAGGCCTTCGCCGCAGTGGTGCTGCGCGCCGCACGTGACCTCGACATTCCGCTGGAGAAGGTCAACGTCAATGGCGGCTCGATTGCGATGGGTCATCCGCTGGGTGCCACCGGCTGCATCGTCCTTGGCACCGCGCTCGACGAGCTGGAGCGCACGGGCAAGTCCACCGCGCTCGCCTCCCTGTGCGTGGGTGGCGGCATGGGCATCGCCACCATCATCGAGCGTGTCTAAACCAATCTTGTCATTCCCGCGTAGGCGGGAATCCAGTTTTGTTGTGGTCTCGCGTCAAACCTACAACTGGATTCCCGCCTACGCGGGAATGACAGCAACAGAAAAAGGAAAAACCATATGAGCGCCATCCAATACATGGTCGATGCCGACGGCATCGCCACCATCACCCTCGATCTCAAGACCCGCCCGATGAACGTGCTGGCAGCCGAACTCACCGCGCCGTTCAGCGAGGCCATCGCCAAGGTGGAGGGTGATGCCAGCATCAAGGGCCTCATCATCACCAGCGGCAAGAAGGAGTTCCTGGCCGGTGCAGACATTGATGGCGTGTTTGCCATTACCGATCCCAAGCTGGCGTTCGACCTGGCAGAGCAATACAAGGCCTTGCTGCGCCGCCTCGAAAAATGCGGCCGCCCAGTCGTTGCAGCCTTGAACGGCACCGCACTCGGTGGCGGATTGGAGCTGGCGCTGGCCTGCCACTACCGTGTCGCCATTGACGACCCGAAAGCGAAGTTCGGCCTGCCGGAAGTGAAGCTGGGTCTCTTGCCCGGTGGCGGCGGCACGCAGCGCCTGCCGCGTCTGATTGGTATCCAGATGGCATTGCAGCCGATGCTCGAAGGCAAGGAGTTCAAGCCCGCCGAGGCCAAGGCCGCCGGCATCATCCACGAGCTGGCGAAAGACCGTGACGAGATGCTTGCCAAGGCCAAGGCCTGGGCTCTTGCCAACCCCAAGGCCATCCAGCCCTGGGACGACAAGAAGTTCAAGTTCCCCGGTGGCGACTCGAAGAACCCGGCCGTGGTGCAGGTGTTCGCCATCGCGCCTTCGATGGCGCATGCCAAGACACAGGGCAATTACCCGGCGGCCGACAACATCCTGAGCTGTGTCTACGAAGGCGGCGTGGTGGACTTCGACACCGCCTGCCGCATCGAGTCGCGCTACTTTGCCGATCTGGTCGTAAGCCAGGCCAGCAAGAACATGATCGGCACACTGTGGTTCCAGCTCAACGCCATCAACAAGGGCAAGTCGCGGCCGGAAGGCATCGCCAAGTCCACCGTGAAGAAACTCGGCGTGCTCGGCGCCGGCATGATGGGTGCAGGCATCGCCTACGTCTCCGCCAAGGTCGGTATCGAGGTCGTGCTGCTCGATTCGACGCAGGAAGCCGCCGACAAGGGCAAGGCCTACTCAGCCAATTTGCTCGACAAGCTGGTGAAGAAGCACCGCATGACGGCAGAGGCGCGTGATGCCTTTTTGAAGCTCATCACACCGACCACCGACTACGCGCTGATGGCGGGCTGCGATCTGGTCATCGAGGCGGTGTTCGAGGATCGCACTATCAAGGCCGACGTGACGAAGAAAACCGAGGCGGTGATCTCCGCCACCGCGACCTTCGCCAGCAACACCTCGACACTCCCCATCACCGGCTTGGCGAAAGCCAGCGCCAGGCCGAAGCAGTTCATCGGCCTGCACTTCTTCTCTCCCGTCGACAAGATGCCGCTGGTCGAGATCATCCTCGGTGCCGAGACCACGCCGGAAACGCTGGCAAAAGGTTTCGACTACGTGCAGCAGATCAAGAAGACGCCCATCGTCGTCAACGACTCGCGCGGCTTCTACACCAGCCGCGTGTTTGCCACCTACATCATGGAAGGCGCCTCGCTCCTGCTCGAGGGCCAGCACCCGCGTGCCATCGAAATGGCGGGCCTCAAGGCCGGGATGCCGGTCGGCCCGCTCGCCCTGCACGATGAGGTTTCGCTCTCGCTCAGTCACCACATCCTCGAACAGACGCGCAAGGATTTCGCCGCCGAAGGCAAGACCCTGCCGGAGCACCCGGCCAATGCGCTGATCGAGAAGATAGTCAAGACCTTGAATCGGCCAGGCAAGAAGGCGAAAGCCGGCTTCTACGATTACCCCGACACAGCCGAGAAACACCTATGGTCGGGCCTTGCCAAGGAGTTCCCGCTCGCCAAGGCCCAGCTGCCGCAGTCAGAACTCATCGAACGCATGATGTTCGTGCAGGCCAACGAGGCCGCGAAGTGCTTCGAGGAGAACGTGGTGATGACGGTCGCCGATACCAACATCGGCTCGATCTTCGGCTGGGGTTTCGCACCGTTTCAGGGTGGCGCGCTGCAATTCATCAATGCCATCGGCATGGCGGAGTTTGTGAAGCGCAGCGAGGCGCTGGCTGCGAAATACGGTGCGCGCTTCGCGCCCGCCGCTGTGCTGAAGAAGATGGCGACGGAGGGCCGCCGCTTCGAGTGAGCTGCACATCGCTCAGCCTGCGCTCAGCAACCGTAAAGCCATAGGGATTAATTTTTTCGTTCCATCTTTCCATTTCCGCCTGGAGCGTTGCCATGTTCGGACTCTTGATGAAGCACATGAAGGCCAACAAGATCCTGCCGCAGATCTCGGACACCGAGCGGCAGGCATTGGAGGCTGGTTCGGTCTGGATCGACGGCGAGTTCTTCGGCGGCAATCCCGACTTCAAGAAGATGCTCACCGAGAGCTACGCGAAGCTTTCGCCAGAGGAGCAGTCCTTCATCGACGGCCCTTGCGAAGAGCTGTGCCGGATGTGCGACCGCTACGAGATCACCCGCACCCGCAAGGTGCCGGAAGATGTGCTGGAGTTCGTCAAGAAGCAGGGCTTCATGTCCTTCCTCATTCCGCGCGAATACGGCGGCAAGCAGTTCTCCAAGCTCGCCATCTCCACGATCATGGCGAAGCTGATGCCGTTCAATGCGGCGGTCGGCACCTTCGTGGTGATCCCCAACACGCTCGGCGCGGCGGAGCTGTTGATCCAGTACGGCACTAAGGCGCAGAAAGACCACTACCTGCCGCGCCTCGCGCGCGGCGAGTACGTGCCCTGTTTCGGGCTCACCGAAGCCACCGCTGGTTCCGATGCCGCGAGCATCAAGGCCGAGGGCGAAGTGTTCCGCGATGCGGATGGCGAGTTGAAGATCAAGCTCAACTTCCGCAAGCGCTACATCACGCTGGCACCCGTCGCCAATCTCGCCACCATCGCCTGCAAGCTCGATGATCCGCAGAACCTGCTCGGCAAGGGGGTTGATGTCGGCATTACCTGTGTGCTGATCCACAAGGGCACACCGGGTTTCACCAACGGCGATCACCACATGCCCATTGGCGATGCCTTCGACAACGGCCCGCTCTATGGCAAGGATGTGATCGTGCCGGCGGCCAACATCATCGGCGGCATCGAGTGCGCGGGTCAGGGCTGGAAGATGCTGATGGAGCAGCTCGCCGGCGGCCGCGCGGTGTCACTGCCTGCGGGTGCGGTGGGTGGGGCCAAGCTCATCGCCGCCACTACGGGTGCCTACTCGATGGTGCGCCAGCAGTTCGGCATCGCCATCGGCCGCATGGAGGGTGTCGAGGACAAGGTCGGCAAGATCGCCGGCTTGACCTATCTGCTCGAAGCCTCGCGGGTGTTCGCCTGCTCGGCGCTCGATCAGCACCACGAGCCGCCGGTAACCTCCGCCGTGCTCAAGGCCTACAGCACCGAGATCGCGCGCCAGTTGGTGGTCGATGGTATGGACGTGATGGCCGGTGCCGGAGTGATGCAGGGGCCGAACAACATCATCGGCCAGGCCTACATGTCCTCGCCTGTCGGCGTCACTGTGGAGGGCGCCAACATCATGACCCGCACGCTGATCATCTTCGGCCAGGGTGCGACGCGCTGTCATCCCTATGCCCTGAAAGTGGTGAATGGCGCAGAGCAGAACGACGTAGCGATGTTCCGCAGCAATCTGCTCGGCTGGTTCGGGCATCTGTTCATGGGCTTCTGCCGCAATCTGGTGCGTGGCCTCACTCGGGGCTTGAGCGTTTCGGTGCCGGATGTGCATCCGGAAACGAAGACCTATTACCGTCGCCTCGGCTGGGCGGCCTCACGCTACGGCCTGCTCACCGACCTCGCCATGTTCACCATCGGCGGGCAGCTCAAGGCACGCGGCAAGCTCACTGGTCGCTACGCCGACGCGCTCGCCTGGCAGTTGCTCGGCTTCAGCGCACTGCGCCGCTTCGAGGCCGAAGGCCGCAAACCCGAAGACCTTGCACTCGTCCACTACGCACTCAGCCATTCGCTTGCGCAAATCCAGGAAGCCTTTGCCGGCATCTACGCCAACTTCGACGGTGCGCTGGGCAATCTGCTGCGCTTGGTCGGCACCATCGGCTTACGCATCAACCCAATCGGCGTCGCACCCAGCGACGCGATGAGCCACGATGCCGCGCTCACCATTCAGAGCTACAACGCGCAGTTCCTGCGGCTGGCGAAGGACATCTTCATTCCACCGGAAGGCACGCCCGGTGCCGGCCGCCTGCTGCGTGCATTCCGTCTGGTCAGCGAGGCGCAGCCCATCCTCGCCAGGATCGTCACCGCGCAGAAGGACAAGTGCCTGCCGCGAGGCAGTGCGGAGGAGCTTGCTGCCGAGGCCGCCTACAAGGGAGTGATCACTCGCGAGGAGGCCAATCAGGTCGCCGCCGCGCTCGCTGCAAGACTCGACGCCATCGAGGTGGATGTGTTCAAGCCGGAGCAGTATTACCTCGACAGTACGGGCAACAAAGGAATCTACTCCGCTGCGCCAGAGCAGAAGTTCGCTGCGTAGCTGGCCCGGGGTATAGAAGCCGCAGGGTCACAATGCGCTGGCGGTTTCTTTTCAATTTAATGGATTGAAAAGAATGCTCGCACCTCTCACCCCCAGCTTCAGGACATGATCCTGAAGCTGGTCAATCCACACCCGAAGGATTTGGTGAGCGCAGTCGTATCAAGCTGGGCGTAAGCCGTGCAACCCTTTACCGATGACAATGCACGGAAAGCTCGCCTGGCTCTTCCTGAAAATGCAGCTCCATTCGAATGAGGTTGCCTACCTGTTGGAGGGGGATCGGCATCCCATTGAGAGTGGCCGAACACGGCTTCCCATTGCTGCCAAGCAGTCCGAGGCGAGCCGTACCGTTACCTGAAACTTTTGCGGTCAGATCCTCGTCGAGCGTAAGCCCCATGCGGGCAATATCCAGATTGAACTCCACGATGTTCTCGACGAGCAGATCAAACGCATTCCTCCGCTCAAACGGCACACCGGGGGAACGCTCAGTGCCCCTGCGCACGAGGATGGGGCTCGGATCATCCGCTATGGAGATCGTTACCGGATTGCCGGCTCCGCCGCCGTAGGACCGCACATCGATAGTCGCGATGTCCCGTGGCGCAACGGAATCCAACGGAAACTCGCACGGGTTCCCATTGATGGGCGTGATCACAGGGCAGTCGGTACTCACTGGCAAGGACGGATAGACGATACCGCTGATCCAATACGCGAAGTCATAAGGCAGGAGCGCGGCGACATCCGCTTCAGCGGCCTGGCGGCGAAATACCGGGTGAACCTGATAGGTGACTTGCGCCGGATCTTCGACCACGCTGTGGCTCTCGACCAGTTGTTTAAGCTCCGCGAACCGCGCGTCGTAGAAATTACTGTGGCTCCCCGCGTTGTCCAGCCAGCAATCGTGGTCGAAGGTCAGCTCAGCCAGCTTGTCGCAGAATCTTTCCGAGTTGGCGACGGGCGGAACGATCGGATCGAGCGCGCCATAGAAATTCCGCACCGGGATGTTGCGCAGCGAACCGGCCAGATCGACGAGGTCGTAGTCGTTGATTTCCGGGACGGCATAGCCTTGCAACCGATCGCTCATGGGAGGCACAGCCAGTATGAGGCCCGCGAAGAGATCAGGATGTAGCTGGGCGATTTTCAGCGCGCCTAATCCGCCCATGGATGCGCCGCTGAGGAATTGCTTGCTGGAATCAATGTTGAAGTTTTCCTTCACGTCCTTCATGACAGCCAGGACATCGATCTCACCAACATGCTCGTACCACGACTCCTGGCCCCGACCGAACGGAAACGGCAGGATCATCCGGTTGGCCTGCACCACATCTGTCCAGAACCTGCCGCCGTCTATGACCCAGCCATGGTTGCGGTGGTTCGAGTTAATGCCGTGCAGCATCGGCAGAAGCGGCGCGGGGTGCGGATCATCGCGGTAGCTTTGCGGCACGTAGATCGAGTAGGGCTGGAACCGGCCGTTGTAGAGCGGCGAGGCAAACGCTGTGTTCTCGCCCTGATGCGCGCCTTCCAGGAGCGCATTCGGAAAATCCGGCGTGTCGTAGATTCGGGTAAAAACCTGGTTGCCTGTAGCAGGCAGTGGGGGCACGACCGTTGCGCGTGATGCGATGAGGCTGAAATCAACATCGCGGCGAAAATCGGCAAATTCCCCGGATTGCAGCGCTGCGCTCTGTTTCTGGGCTTGAAAAGTATCCGTTGATTCGTTTTCGTCTGTCGCTGCTGTGCCCTGATCGAACGTGCGGTTACGGAACATCAGATTCGTGGTTTGCGACCAGTTGTCAGTACCCAATCCGACCGCGCCCCGATAACACCAATGCCGATACGCCAGTCCGCCACGACCATCGCTCTTATTTTTAGGGTCCGCGAACGATCGCGGCACATCGAACTCAATGACATTTGTGTCATGGCTGGCTGCGGACTGCATTGGCAATTGCGAGCCGCCCGGCAAGAGTATGTGAGCGCCAACGTCTCCGGCTTGCACGATGAACTCCCAGCCCTCGGTTGAGATGCCGCTCCCGTTTGGCCACTCGCCGCCGCCGGTTGCGTCGTCGCAATCCGTGTCCACGGCGAGCGCAACGATGGTCGGATCCGCCGCGACATAACTGTTGAATTTTGCGACATAGCGAACGGCCTCGTCGCTGAGCATGATTTGCAGCACCGCCAAGTCGCCGGAGTTTCCCGATGTTCCCGCGGTGGCGTCGTAGACATAATCCTCGTAGGCCCAGGAGCCGGCTGAGTAACCCGCAGTCCCTGATCCCATGGTCGCAACGTGCGGCCACTCCTCATCCGATCCGTCAACCTTGGCAGTGAGCGGGCCTGGGGCATTGGGCGGGCTGGGGCGAACTGGACCGTCGCTGCCGCTGGACGCGGGGGATATGGGTGCTCCCGAGTTGCCGCAGCCACACAGCAGCAGGCCGGCGGTCACGCCCAGCAAAACAAAGATTCTCATGGCACTGGCTGCTTGACCTCTTGAGGCGTGCCGGGGGCACCGGGGACTTCATGGACCGGCAGCCGCAATCGCAGGTTCGAGACCGCGATCGAGAAGATGCCGTTCGAGGTGCGCGTGTAAGGCGTGTCCCGGCCCAGCAACTCGAGCCTCGGGATGTGACCGGCCGCGAAGTGCCAACCGTTCGCATAAAGCTGGAAGGTCTGGCGGCCGTTCGGCGCATTCGGGTCAATGCGGTAGATGCCGCGGGCGACGAGCGTCTTGGTATTCGTCGCCGGGTCAACGTCCACCAAGCGCGCCGCGATGTACGCGAACTCGCCGGTCACGTTCAAATCGGCCGTCACCTTCGGCGCCCCGAGCAGGGTGTATCCGGAGCCGGTGGGGGTCGGCAACGAGTAGCTTGCGATACTGGGGCCTTCTTCGGCCGCGGCTGCGGTGGTGCATGCGAGGCCGCCGGCAACCGGATCGAAGGCCCTGGCGACCGCAGGGTCGCCACCGGAGGAAAGGATGGTCTTGGCGGGCTGAGAGAGGTATTCGACTTCGCCGGGGTGGAGCGCCGCCCAGGTATCGGCAGTGTACGGGCCGCCACTGAGGACGGTGCTTGGGCAGGTCTGCGCAATCGCGGTCACGCCCAGTACCGGCTGCGTTCCCGTGCCCTTGACGTAGTGGTCGAAGAATTCCTTGATGCGGCTGGGGAGCCGCACAATTTCTGCATCCAACGGCTTGTTATTGCCGCGCTGGTGGCCGCCGTCAAAGAAGAACAGTGAGATCGGAGCAGATGGGTACAACGAGCGTACGAGGTTGTAGTAGCGCAACACTTCATCGGCCGGGAAGACGTCGTCAGTAAAGCCGTTGGCCATGAACAGCGGCGCCGGCTCCACCTGCTCGTATCCATAAGCACCGGCTAGCAGGTAATAGGGAGAGCGGAACCGCGCGAACTGGTCGATGAGCGATTGGGCCGGGGGCGTGTCATACGGCTCGCCAGCGGAGGCTGTCGCAGTCCAGGTGTTCATATCAGCCTCCGGATTGGTGCCCGCAGGCGCGTAATAGCCGCTCGAAGAGCCGACGGTGAACAGCCCACTGACGATGGACTGCTTCTGGACGCCAACCGGCGACAAGTCTGCCGTCACCGAGGTCAGCTCCGTGTCGAGTGTCCGCCCATTCGGCGCCAGCGAATAGAGCAAGTCGCTCCAGCCGGCGAAGGGTGCGGCGGCGGCAATGCGCAGAGGCGTTCCTTCAGAACTGGTCCACGGACTCATCGAGCCGTCGGCATTCATTACGCGGTTTTTGAGGGTCGCCAGCGCGAGCGAAATGCCAGCCCCATACGACTCGCCGTGCACTCCGATCCGTTTGGGATCGGCAATCCCCGCGTCAACCAGCAGCCCAACCGCGTACTGGACATCGCGGGCCTCATAGCGGTAATCGTCGAGGCGGATGTAGCCGTTCGCACAGGCTGCAGGGTTGACGCTCCGCGATTCGGCGCTGCCGCAGGAGTTGCCCCAGCCGCGAGCCGCGAACTGCAGGACGACATAACCATCCTGCGCCCACTGCCGTGCCGACGGACCACCATATTGGCGGTCGTCCGGCCCGGTCGGCGGAGCGCCCCAGCCGTGGTTCTGCACCACCAGTGGGTAGTCGGCGTCAGTGCCGGAGGCGGGCGCAGGGGGAAGGGTGACGTAGAACTGCAGAGGCGCTCCATCGAAACTCTTGAAGCGACGATCGGCTCCGCCAGGCCCGTTGATGTTGCCGACACACAGCCGCACGCCGTCCTCTTGCGCCACGCACGGAACCTCTTGACCGTTCATCGTGCGTCCCCCCGCGAACACGCCGGAGATGCTGCTCGCGCTTGTGCCGGGCGCAGCTATGACGGGCGGAGGATTTGTGCGGGGCGTACCCGAATTACCGCAGGCCGTAAGCGCAAAAGCCACGGCGATCCAAAGCAGAAAAGACAGTTTCATCGGAACTACTCCATCAGGGCGCAGGCTTGCTGTTGCAAACTCAAGTCCTATAAAGAACTAATGGGTTCATAAGAACATCCACTTTATGAACCGTCAAGTTCATTAAGATAGAATCGGTGCCATGCAGACGATGAGATTGTTACCGAAGGGACGCCACAGCCTCAGCCGCGAGCAGGTCGAGGCTTCGCAGCGAACGCGCTTGCTGCGAGCAGCGGTCGAGCTAGGTAACGAACGCGGCTTCGCGTCCCTTACCCTGACGGACATCGTCCATCGCGCCGGCGTCGCGCGTTCTACGTTTTACGAGTACTTCGCGGACAAACAGCAGTGCTACTTGGCAGCCTTCGACTACGCCGCCGACCGGGTGCTGGAGAGCGTGCTCGCGCTAAAGCCACTCACGGTTGATGAGTTCACCGCCCCAATCCATGCGTACATCGGAAGATTTTTGGATCTCTGCCTCCAGGAACCAGACCTCGCGCGACTAATCGCCGCCGACGCCGGGGCGCTTGGCCCCGCGGCCGTTGAGCGCCAGCGCGAGATCAGGGGCCGTATCGCAGACGCACTCGTCAAGCTGCGCGACTTTCTGCACCGTGACACTCCCGCGCTTGTGCCAATCACCCACATCCGCGCGCTCGCCGTCGTCGGCGCCATCACTGAAGTGCTCCAACACACATTCCACACTTCTGGAATCGACGCACTCTCCGCGCTGCAACCGGAACTTTCCACGATCGTCCTCGCACTTCTAGAAGCGCCATCGTCTGAGATCCGGCAACGGTTGCAGAGCACAGCTGGAACGCGCAGGTGATCGAGTAGTTCAGCGATCTGTACAGCGGTCAGCCGGCCAGCGACGACCACAAGATCCAGCACTGGGGTGCTGCCGATTGTTGAAAATTGACCCGGAAGTTAGACGACCACCAGGCGCTCACTTCTTCTCGATATCTTCCTCGGCACCAATCACGCCCTCTTCCTCCACTTTCGGTGGCACGAAGTGATGCGGTCTGGGCTTGAGCTGCTGCCAGTTGGCAGGCGGCGGCGGGCTGCCGGGGAACACACTGTTGACCGGCAGGCGCGCGAGGCTATCGGCCGTCAGTGAACCAAAGATCAGCCACGGCCCCCATTCGCGCACGCTGGTGATCGGGCCGTAGGCGCCCTTGGCATCGTGTTGCAAATTGGCAATCACCTTGCCGTTTTCATCGAGCGCCAGCACCCAGGCTTTGTGCGGCGGCGCGGGTTGCAGAAACTTGGGCAGCCGCAAAGCCAGCTTTTTCATCCATACCGGCTTGCTTGCAAGATCATCCAGCGAGGCCACGCGCGGCGAGTAGAGCGCCAGCCAGAAGCGACGGTTGTTGTCGTTGTAGCTGATGTTGTCGGGCAGGCCCGGCAGGTTGTCGATAAACACGTCGCTGGTGCCAGCCTTTTCGCCCTTGAGCCAGTAGCGCATCACGCGATAGGCCGCGGTCTCGTTGACCAGTACGTAGGCATCGTCAGGCCCCACCGCGACGCCGTTGGCGAACAGCAGGTTCTTCATCAGCACCTTGGTCTCTTTGCTCTGGACGTTGTACTGGATCAAGCGCCCCGTGCCCCGGTGTTCGACAAACTCGTAGAGCACATCCTTGAGAGGATAGGCAGCGGCATCGCTGAAGTAGAGGTTCTTATCGAGACGGGTGTTGTCGACGTCGTCGGCGAGTGCGAAGGGCACGCCATCGGCGGCGGCAGCCAGCACCTTGGGCGTGGTACCGCTGCCGAGATGCAGCAGGCCCAGTGTGGCGTCGGCAACCACCAGCCCGCCGTTGGGGCCAAAGGAAATCCCCAGCGGTCGCCCTTCGGTTTTGCCCAGTTCCTGATAGCTGGTGCCGTTGTTGCTGAACATCACGATGCGGCCATCTTCATAGCCCGCATAAATGCGGCCGGCGGCATCGACATTGATGCCCTCCGGCCCGATGCCCACCTCGGCGCCGAAACGCTGCACATCCTTGAGCTTGTCGTTGGCCTCGTAAATGCCGGTCAGCGCGGGCGCGGGCGGCGGGGTCCAGGCCACCGGCTCGATAGGCACCGGCCAGGCCAGCAGATACAGCACGGCGGCGATGACAAGGACAGCCAGCGGGTACAGGATTTTCTTCATGGTTTGTTTGCTTTTTAAGGAGGGCATGCCGACGGCACACGTTGAGCACTGTAAAGTTGCTGCCGATGATAACGCCGCCACTTGCAGGCGTTACTTTGCTGCACAACACTGCACCCACAAAAACGCCCACTAGAGCTGCTCTGGAGACTCTCATGCTTGCCACCCACCCGCCTGTCGAAACGCTGCTGCTGCGCGCCAAAGAAACACCCCATGCGCCTTGGCTGCACCAGAGCATCAACGGCGTGTGGCGGGCGTGGACCTACAGCGAGATTGCCGACCAGGTGATGCGCATGGCGGCGGCCATCCAGAAGCTGGGTATCGCCAAGGGTGCTGCCATCGGCATCGGCGGCCGCAACACCGCGCACTGGTTCATGGCCGATCTCGCCATCGCGGCAGCGGGCTGCATCAGTGTCGGCCTGTATCCCAAGCAGTCGGCGGAGCATCTCAAGTACATCCTCAATCACTGCGAGGCCAAGGCCGTGATCGTGGGGCCGATGATGGATCCCGCCGAGTTCATGGACGCTTTGCCGGCCGAACTCATCACCATCCGCATGCCCTACCCCGATGCCCCGCCCTGCAAGCTGGAATGGGACACGCTGGTGGCTGATAGCCAGCCACTCGCCCAGCCCGTCACGCGCGGCGCCGACGAGATCAGCACGCTGGTCTACACCAGCGGCACCACCGGCCACCCCAAGGGCGTGATGATCAACTGGGCCAACGCCAGGTTCACCATCGAAGGGCTGATGAAATCCATGCCGCCGAAGAAGGAGGAGATCCTCTTCAGCTATCTGCCGCTGGCGCACATGTTCGAGCGCGGGGTGGTGGAGTTCTCCAGCCTCTATCTGGGCGCGCAGGTCTACTTCCTCGAGCATCTCGAAAAGCTCCCCGAACAGCTTGCCTTCGTGCGCCCGACCCGCTTCTTCGGCGTGCCCCTGGTCTACACCCGCATCCAGGCCGGCGTGCTGAAGAAGATGCCACAGGAGAAGCTCGACAAGCTGCTGCGCATTCCCATCCTCTCCAGCCTGATCAAGAGGAAGATCAAGAAGGCGATTGGTCTGGACCGCGCCTGGCTGATCTTCTCGGGCGCAGCACCCATGCCCAAGCCGCTGATCGAGTGGTTCGCCAAGCTCGGCATCGAGGTGCTGCAAGGCTATGGCATGACCGAGAACAGCATCTATGCCAGCGCCAACGTGCCGGGGGCCAACCGCATCGGCTCGGTCGGGCGCGAGATGCACGGGGCCAACACCCGCATCGCCGCCGATGGCGAAATCCAGTACAAGCATCCCGGCGTGATGGTGGGCTACTACAAGGAGCCAGAGAAGACGAAAGAGACCTTCACCACCGACGGCTATCTGCGCACCGGCGACAAGGGCCGGCTCGATGCCGATGGCTATCTCTACATCACCGGCCGGACCAAGGACATCTTCAAGACCATGAAGGGCAAGTACGTGGCCCCCGCCCCCATCGAAGGTGCGCTGGCGCGCAACACCGACATTGAGCAACTCTGCTTCGTTGGCAGCGAGCTGAAGCAGCCGATCATGCTGGTGAGCTTGAGCGAGATCGGCCGCAACAAGCCGCGCGCTGAGACCGAGCAGGGCCTGATCACCGAGATGGAAGCCGTCAATGCCACGCTGGAACCGCACGAGGCCATCGGCAAGATCGTGGTGGTAAAAGACGCCTGGACCATCGACAACAACCTGATGACACCGACCATGAAGGTGAAGCGCAACGAGATCGAGAAACGCTATGGCGCACTCATCAGCAGAGAAGGCGAGAAACGCGGGCAGGTGAGCTGGGAGGCGTGAATCGCCTGCATGCCCCGAGTGGTCATTGACGCCTGCGCGGCAGGCGACGCAAGGTCGGGCACAGCCCATACCCGCGAGAGACAACCATGATCACCCTTCGCATCTTTCTGCTGCTGCTGTGGCTCATTCTCGCGGGCTACACCGCCATCGTCATCTCCAACCACGGCCTTGGCCTTGTGGCGATCTTTTTTGGCGACATGGGTGCGATGACCTGGTCAGGGCAATTCAATCTCGACTTCATGATGCTGCTGGCCTTGTCGGGCCTCTGGGTTGCCTGGCGGCATCACTTTTCGGCACCCGGCATCGTGCTCGGCCTCCTGGTGCTGTTTGGCGGTAGCCAGTTTTTGACTGCGTATCTCTTCGTGGTGGCCGGGCAATGCGGGGGCGATGCCAAGGTGTTGCTGCTCGGCAAGGCGCGCGCCAGCGGCTAGAGTTTATGCTGGGTGTGATGTGATCGGGAGGAGACCTGACATGCATCGAATCTTGCGCCCCGTGCTGCTGGTCATCGGCATTCTGCTGTTCGCTGCTTGCGGCAGCGATTCCCGCCTCGGCTCTGCGCCCGTGCCATCGCCGCCACCGGTGGCCGTCGGTGCGCCAGCCACCACCAAGGCAGTCTGCGGCCCCGGCTCGCGGCCGGAAATCGGCATCCAGGGCCGCATCAGCCGCGCCGAGCACGTCAGCGGCCGCGCTGCGCAGGGCTACACCTGCAACACCGAGGTCGTCGGCAGCTACACCGTCGAGACCGAAACCGGCACCGTCGGCGGCTTCAAGGTCGAGCGCTATACCGACAAGGCCGGCCGCGATTGCGCCTACTACGACACCACGCTCACCTATCCCACCAACTTCGGTACCGGCGAGTCCGGCGTGAACGTGCTGGACATGAGCGACCCCACCCAGCCGGTGCTCACCGCGCGGCTCGAAACACCCGCCATGCTCAGCCCGCACGAATCACTGGTGGTGAGCCAGCAGGCCGGCGTGCTCGCCGCCGTCACCGGCAACGCGGCGGCGTATCCCGGCTTCGTCGATGTCTACGATCTCAAGGCGGACTGCCGCACGCCCGTCGCCAAGGCCATCGCCAGCTTCGGGCTGATCGGCCACGAAAGCGGCATGGCCCCCGATGGCAAGACCTTCTACGCCGCCTCGCCCGGCACGCCCACCATCACCGCCATCGACATCAGCGACCCCGCGCTGCCGAAGATTCTCGGCGTCATCCCCTTTGCCTCGCACGGCCTCTCGCTCAGCGACGACGGCAACCGCGCCTACCTCGCCGGCGTGGGCTTCTCCGGCGGGCTGTGCGCCTTCGCCGTGAGTTGCGCCGTGCCCGATCCGGGCCGGGATCGTGGCCTGATCATCCTTGACGTCTCCGACTTCCAGAGCCGCAAGACCGCCCCGCAGGCGCGTGAAATCTCTCGCCTCACCTGGAGCCCGTCGAGTATCCCGCAGAACGCCCTCCCCTTTACCCGCGATGGCCGCGCGTATCTCTTGGAGATCGACGAGTTCAAGCGCGACAGCGGCGTCGGTGCGGCGCGCATCATCGACATTGCGGACGAAACCAAGCCGAAAGTCGTCTCCGACATTCGCCTCGAAGTTCACAACCCCGAGCACTTCGCCGCCATCGCCAACGACCCCGGCGCCGCCTTCATCGGCCAGGGCTACGCCGGCCACTACTGCAACCTCCCGACACGGGTAAACCCCGACATCGTCGCCTGCAGCATGATCGTCTCCGGCCTGCGCGTGTTCGACATCCGTGACCCGGCCAAGCCGCGCGAAGTCGCCTACTTCAACCCGCCGCTCACACCCCGCATCACGCCTTATCTCGAAGCCAGCGGCTACGCCATGTCCAGCCCCAGCTTCGTGCCCGAGCGCAAGGAGATCTGGTACAGCGATGTCTACAGCGGCTTCTATGTGCTGCGGGTGACCAACGGCGCCTGGGCCGGTCGGGACTGAAAAAATCGCAGCCTTCTCATGCTCGAAGCCGGGCGCCTGCGGCATCCGGGGCGCTGATCGTCCTCCGCCGGCATGCTTATGCCGCCAGCGGCATCTGCATCCTGAAAGTCGTCCGCTCGGGATCGGACTCGACCGTGAGCACCCCGCCGTGCGCGCGCGTCAGCTCGGAGGCGATGAACAGGCCCAGCCCCAAGCCGTCGCCCTTGTCGGCCCCCGAGGCCCGCGAAAACGGCTGAAACAACCGCAGCAGCTTCTCGGTCGGGATCGCCGCGCCGCCGTTGCTCACGGTCAGCAGCAGACTCTCACCGAGGCACTCGGCCCTGACCGTGATCGGAACCTCCGCCGCACCATGGGTCAGCGCATTGCTGATCAGGTTGGAAAATATCTGGCCGATGCGCAGGGCATCGCAGACCACCGGCTGGTCGATGCGGACATCGACGTCGAGCTGGCGTGCAGGGTCGGCAACCACGAGCTCCGCCACGATCCGCTGGAGAACGGCACCGAGATCGGCTTCCACCTGCCGGTTCAGTGCAAAGCCACCGCCGAGCCGGCCACGGGCGAAGTCGAGCAGGTTGCCGACCAGTCCAGCCATGCGCTGGCCACTCTCCTGGATGTAGCGCGAATAGCGCAGGGCTTTTTCCGGCAGCGGCATTTGCAGCAGAATGCTGGCGCTGTTCAATGTGGCTGAAATGGGGTTGCGCAGGTCATGGCCGATGACCGCAATGAACTGCTCCCTGAGTTCTGCCGTCTGCTGCTCGTCAAGCAGTTGTGCTTCCCGGCTTTGCAGCAGCTCCTCGGCTTCGAGCTGGAGACCGACGAGCTTTGAGAACGCCTCGAACATCGCGATTGTCTTCGGCTCTGATACGCGGACCGGGAGCGGATCGAGCGCGCAAAGGGTGCCGAAGAACTCACCGCTCCGACGCAGGATCGGGATCGAGATGTAGCTCTGGAAGCCATACATCCTAGGAGTGAGATGTTCGCAGAACTGCGCGTCGTTCTGTACGTCGTCGATCATTACCGCCGCCTGGCTCTGGTGAACCTGGTGGCAGAGCGTAGTCGCAATCGGCAGTTCGCCACCGGGCAGGATGCCCATGCCGATCTCGTCACGTACGGCGCAGGCGGTCCAGCGGTCTCCCGTCACGCGGGCGACGGCGGCAAAACGCAGGCCGGTGCTGCGGCAGAGCACTTCGAGCATAGACTCCACGGCCCTGATACGGCCCACCGTGGCGACATCCCTGGCAATGCGATGCGAGGCCTCGGAATCGATGGCAGGTGTATCCATGCCGATGAGTTACCTGGTCAGATCGATGCCGTCGATTCTGCCCTTAAACAGGAGTTCTTGCCGAGCCGCTTGGCGCGATACAGCGCGGTGTCGGCGCTGCGCAGCAGGGCCTCGGCCTCGGTTGCATCGTCTGGGTACAGGCTGACGCCGATGCAGGCACCGACCACTGCCTCGACTGGATCGGCGATGCCGGGCACAGTCAGCGCATAGGGTCGTCGCAGCTCTATGGCAAGGCGTTCGACCTTGTTCATTGCATCAAGGGCATTGATCGGTTCATCGAGGATCGCCGCGAACTCGTCACCGCCGAAGCGGGCCACGGTGTCGGCTTTTCTCAAGTTGCGCAGAAGGCGGGCACCGATCGCCTTGAGCAGCTCGTCCCCGGCGACATGGCCGTAGCGGTCGTTGATCGGCTTGAAATCGTCGATGTCGATGTAGAACAGGGCGAACATGCTGTTGCGCCGTGCGGCTCTGAGCAGGCTCTGGTCGAGCCGGTCGAGAAACAGGCGGCGGTTGGGCAGCGCGGTGAGGCTGTCGTGGGTGGCCTCGTGTCTGGCCAGCGCCTCAAGCCGGATGCGCTCGGACAACAGCCACGCCAGCTCCTGTCGACTGCGGTACAGTTCCAGGAAGACCCTGGCCTTGGAGAGCAGGATGGTCTCGTCGGAAGGCTCGATGAGGTAGTCCACCGCGCCACTGCCATACGCCCTGATGCGGTCGGCATCGTCGAAGTAGGTGGCGGTGGAAAAGATGATGGGCAGGTTTTTGCCACGCACGTGGCGCGAGATGATCTGCGCAACCTCGAAGCCGTCCATGCCTTCCATCTGGATATCGAGCACCACCACGGCGAGCTCATGCTGCTCGAATACGGCGAGCGCCTCGACGCCGCTTTTCGCCTCGATCACCTCGCAGTCGAGTTTCTTCAGGATCAGACGATTGCGGATGAGTTTCGCGGGGGTATCGTCCACCACCAGGATCTTCGGCGTCGGCAGCTTGAGGCCGGTGATGGTGGCTTCGATCATGGGTCAGCTCAAGGCCGCACGGGCACTCAGTATGAGTGCTTCATAGCGGCGCAGCATCTCCGGCAGTAGCCTCCGAACCTCCCGGCTGTCGCCGTTTTCGAGCAGTTCTTCGATGCCCGCGCAGAAATCGCCCAGGCTCTGCGCCTGCAATAGCCGGCTGCTGCCCTTCAAGGTGTGCGCGACACGCAGCAGCGTCTTCTCGCCACCCGGCTTGAGGCCCAGATCGATCTGCTGGCGTTGCCGGGCAAGGTCAGTGACCAGAGCATCGACGATCTCGAGGGCGCCAGCATCCTCGAAGGAACGTCTGAGTTCCTTGATGCCGTCGGGATTGAAATCGCTGATCTCTTGCACGAGGCCGTCGGCACCTTCGCTGCGGCGCTGGCAGCCCAGCAGCGCCTCCACCAGACGCTCCGGCCGCACCGGTTTGGTGATGTAGTCGCTCATGCCGGCCGCCTCGCAATCGCGGCGGTTGCCGAGCGAGGCATTGGCCGTCATCGCAATCAATCGGGGGCGCGCGTCGGCGGGCCACAGGCGGCAGATTTCGCGGCTGGCTTCCAGGCCGTCCATCACCGGCATCTGGATGTCGAGAAACACGACGTCGTAAGTCTGCCGGTCGACGGCCGCGACGGCCTCGGCACCATCACCGACGATATCCGGCAGATAGCCCATGCGCTCGAACTGCAAACGGGCAACCTTCTGGTTCACCGCATTGTCCTCGGCGATGAGAATGCGCAAGGGGTGCCTCTGGCCAAGGTCGCGCGGCAGCACGAATGCGGTCGACGCCGTGCCGAGCGGCAGGCCGTTGTTGCCGAACAGATGCTGCAGCTCGTCGAGCAGCCGCGAGGGCTTGATCGGCTTGGGCACCACCGCATTGACGATGCCGCCGGTTTCGAGCCCGCTGATGTCGGAGCTCAACATCATGATCTGCAGCTGCTGTTCGCTCTTGAGCGCGCGCAATTCGCGCGCGAGGGCGAGCCCGTCCATGTGCGGCATGTGGTAGTCGAGCAGGGCGAGATCGAAGGCATCACCCCGGCGCACCCAGGCAAGCGCCTCCTGTGCGGATTCGGCGGTGTGCGGCACCATGCCCCAGAGTGCGGTGTAGTGCTTGAGGATGCGGCGGTTGATCTCGACGTCGTCGACGATCAGCACGCTCAAGCTGCCAAGCTTCGGCGGTGCCGGCGAAGCCGTGCGCGGCGATGCTGCGACGAGGGGCGCGAGGATCGAGAAGCGGAACGTCGACCCGGCGCCGAGCGTGCTTTCGACCGCGATCACGCCACCCATCAGCTCGACCAGCCGCCTGCTGATGGCGAGCCCCAGGCCGGTGCCGCCGTACTGGCGCGAGGTCGAGGCATCGGCCTGCACGAAGGACTGGAACAGCAGTGGCAGCGTCTCGGGCGCGATGCCGATGCCGGTGTCGCGCACGCTGAACTCGACCGCGTGCGCGCCGTCCGGCGCCGCGCTCGAACGTGCGTCGATTGAAACCTGCCCACCAGCGGGCGTGAACTTGACCGCGTTGGAGAGCAGGTTGACCAGCACCTGGCGCAGGCGGCCGGCATCACCGACGACGGTCTCGGGCAGCGAGTCGTCCATCAGATAGCCGATCTCGACCGCTTTCTGCTGGGCGCTGCGGGCGATAAGGTCGATGGCGCTTTCGAGGCAGTCGCGCAGGCTGATCGGCAGCTTCTCGAGCTGCATGTGTCCTGTCTCGATCTTGGAGTAGTCGAGGATGTCGTTGATGAGGGTCAACAGGTGCTCGCCGCTGGCGCGGATCACCTCGGCGCTGTCGCGCTGCTCGGCGCTGAGCGGCGAGTCGAGCAGGATGCTGGTCATGCCGACGATGGCATTCATCGGCGTACGGATCTCGTGGCTCATGTTGGCCAGGAAGTTGCCCTTGGCTTGCGCGGCCTGGGCCAGCACCCGGTTGACCTCCTCGAGCTTCTCTGCCGATTCGCGCCGCAGCTGGGCCAGTGCCAGGCAGGAGCGCACCCGGGCCAACAGCTCCTTGGCCGAGAACGGCTTGATCAGGTAGTCGTCCGCGCCCGCTTCCAGCCCTTCGAGTGCGGCCTCTTCACCGGCGCGCGCCGAGAGCAGAATCACCGGCACATGCCGGGTGCGCTCGTCCCCGCGCAGGGCTTTCAGCAGACCGAAGCCATCGAGCCTGGGCATCATCACGTCGGAGAGGATCAGGTCAGGCGCCCGTTGCTGCGCGGCCGCGAGTGCGGCCTCGCCATCAGCGACGGCGATCACCTCGTAGCTGCCCTGCAGCAGGCGGGTGACGTACTGGCGCATGTCGGCGTTGTCGTCGGCCCACAGCACGCTGGGGCGCGTGCCGACCTCGGCCACTGGCAGTGCACGGCGGTCGTCCTCGCTGGCATGGACTGCGGCGGGCTCCGTTGCGTCCAGCCAGTGCAGCGCTTCTTGCACATAGGCGGCAGTGTTGACGCCGGCCCGGCCCTGCAGGGCAGAGTCGCTGATCTTCTCCGCCGGCAGATGCGCCTTGCCAGCCGGCACGTTGACCATGAAGGCACTGCCCCGGCCGGCCTCGCTCTCGATGCGGATGCTGCCGCCATGCAGCTTCACGAGCTCCTGCACCAGCGACAGGCCAATGCCAGTGCCCTCGTGGGTGCGCGAGGCTGCACCCTCCACCCGGTGAAAGCGCTGGAACAGTTTTGGCAACTCTTCGGCAGCAATGCCGACGCCGCTGTCCTGCACCGTCAGCTCAGCCCCATCACCCCGCCAAGCCAGGCGCACCTCAATGGTGCCCTCGAAGGTGTGCTTGAAGGCGTTGGAGAGCAGGTTGAGAACGATCTTTTCCCACATCTGAGCATCGACGTAGACCGGCTCAGGCAGCGGTGGGCAGCTGACCGAGAGCGTCAGGCCGCCGCGTTCGACAGCAGACCGGAAACTGCTGGCGAGATCGGTGGTCAGTGCGGCGAGATCGGTGGGCTGGTAGTGCGCCTGTTGCCGGCCGGCCTCGAGACGGGAGAAATCCAGCAGGGAATTGACCAGCTTCAGGAGGCGCAGGCTGTTGCGATGCGCCGCTTCGATGCGCTCGCGCCGCTCCGCTGGCAGCGGGGCAAGGCGTTCGTTGAGTTCGTCTTCCAGGGGCCCGAGCATCAGCGTCAGCGGTGTGCGGAACTCGTGGCTGACATTGCTGAAGAAGGCGGTCTTGGCGCGGTCGATCTCCGCCAGCGCCTCGGCCTTGCGCTTTTCCTCCTCGTAGGCAAGCGCATTCGCAAGCGCTGCCGCGGCGGTAGCGGCCAGGAGATCGAAGAAGCCGCCGTAGCTCTCGTCCATCAGCAGCCGCGCACTGGCACCGCACACCATCACGCCCGCAGGCTGTGCATGGCCCGGCACCATTAGCGGATAGGCGATGGCAGTCTTCGGCAGCTCCGGATAGGGACCGACGGCGAGGCCCGCCAGCAGGCGATCCACCTCGGTAATGGTTTTCGCCTTGGCACCCTGTACCACCTCGGCCAGCGGCCAGGGCGCGCTGGCGGGCTGGCTCAGCTCCACCGTCAGCGGAGCGACCGCAGTGCCGGCTTCGAGCCCCGTCTGCGCCATCAGCTCCGCGCGCGTGCCATCGGCGGAGACGAGATAGAACAGCGTGAACGGCAGATCAAGATCGAACTGTGCCACCCCCTGCTGCAAGAGGCGGAAGGCATCGGGTGTGGTGCGTGCCTTGCCAGTCACCTCCGCGAGTTCACGCAAAGTGCGCGTGCGTCGCTCCGAGAGCATAAAGTAAACCAGGTCTCTTCTAGAAAGCCGTAGCGGTCGAGGAACATGCGCATCTTTTCCAGATACGAGGTCCTGCCCGACAGCGCCGTCTCGTAGGCCTCACTGATCACCGGCCACGGCGCGGCCCAGCACTCGCGGAAATCCTGGCCCATCGCCACCGGGTGCTTCTCGCCGCAGATCGGCCAATAGCCGTCGTTGTAGATCTGTACATGCCCGGCGCCCCAAGCCAGCGACATCGGCGAGTTGGAGGCCTGCATCAGACTCACCACCGTACGCAGGCTCTGCGGCCAGGACTCGATGGGGCCAAGCGCGGTCTCGGACCAGTCCTTGGCTTTGATGAGTTTCGCCATCTCACCGCCGCCGACCAGCCAGGCGGCACGGTCGGGCGCAGCGTTCTGCCCAATCATTTCGGAGTTCGCAGGGGGTTTTTCAAGGGGCGAAACTTTAGCCCTTATTCTGATTCGATGCCACGCACATCATTGCTGATAACCACTTTCAGGCAGCGCGCGCTGGGTGGCGTGCTGCCCCCAGCGTACGTGGCCGACCATGCAGGGGTATTTGTCCGAGCGTCGCAGCGCAGGGCCGCTCGCGCTCATGGAGGAAACTATTTGCCGGGCTTGCGGGCAACGTCCTTGCGGCGGAAGTAGAGCACCTTCTCGACCTTGGCGACACGCTGGCCGCTGTCGTCCATCACCTCGATGACATAGGTCGGCGTGTAACGCGCGCCGTTGGCGGTCTCGCGCCGCACTTTCGCGTCGTCGTCTTCCGTCAGCGTGAAGGTGGCATGTACGGTGCCCTTGCCGGGGCGCTCGAAGTCGATGTGTGCGGTCTTGTCCCACACCACGTAGTCACGGCCGAGGCGGCTGATGAACATGAGCATGTAGAACGGATCGCACATCGAATACAGGCTGCCGCCGAAGTGCGTGCCGACGGCATTGCGGTTATTGCGCGTCTCGCGCAGCTCGACGACGACGCGGCTGTAGTCGGGCGCGATCTCGGTGACGCGGATGCCTGCACCGCGATACGGGCCCCAGTGATTGAGATAGAGCTTGAACAACCAAGGCTTCTTGAAGAACTGGTCGCGCAGGTTCATGGCAGGGCATACCAAAAGAGAGGTGCTGCGATTCTGCTGGCCTGCCCTTGCTGATGCCAATGACCTCTCAGGTCATGCCAGCCGAGCTTTCGCCTGATTTTCAGTCCACGGACGTGCTGTACGATCAGGCTTGTTCTCCCAGCCATCAGGCCAACTCAGTGAAACAAGGCAAGGCACAGGGAGACATCAGGAGCGAGATTCTCGCCGCACTGACCCTGGGATGGTTGCTGATGTTTTCGCCCGCCTGCTTCGCATCTCCGGCCCAATTGCAGAACCGTGTTGCGGCAATTCTCGAACAGGAACGGCTGGCGGGCGCGGTGTGGGCCACGGTGGATGCGGATGGCGCAATCCTGACCGATGCGGCAGGCATCAAGGATTTACGTAGCGGCACACCACTCGGGCCAAGGGATCGCGTGCATGTTGGTTCGATCACCAAGACGCTCATGGCTGCGGGCATCCTGCGCTTGGTCAGTGAGGGACGTCTTGCAATGACGACACCGGTGTCCGAGGTGCTGCCCGATGTTGTTTTCGACAATCCCTGGGCAAGCTCCGATCCCATCCGCATCCGTCACCTGCTCGACCACAGCTCTGGCCTGGACGATCTGCATCTGTGGCAGTTCTTCAGCATCAAGCCCGATCCCGACACGCCGCTGGCGCGCGCATTCGTGGGCAAGAACCTCTTGCGCCTGCGCAGCCGGCCGGGGGCGCGATTCTCGTATTCCAACATGGGCTACACCCTGCTTGGCAGAGTCATCGAAGCACGCACCGGGCAGCGTTATGAACGCTATCTCGATGTGCACCTGCTGCAGCCGCTCGACATGCACGACAGCACCTTCGGTTTCGTATCGCAGGAAGGACCCGCCGCAGACCCGCGCTTGGCAATTGGACACTTCGAGGACGGCACGGCGCACGCCGCGGTACCGGTCTACCTGCGGCCGGCAGGACAGTTCACGACCACGGCGCAGGACATGGGTCGGTTCGCGCGTTTCCTGATGGGCGACGGACGCATCGACGGCGAGACATTCATCGATCCGCGCTGGCTGCGGGCGATGGGCGAACCGCAGGGCACCGAGGCGGCGCAGGCGGGGCTCAGGGTCGGTTATGCCTTGGGCCTGTCGATCCGCGACCGGCATCGCGCGGTCGGCCGTTGCCACGATGGCAGCATCTTGGGTTATCGCGCGATGCTTTGCCTTTTTCCGGAACGGCAACGCGCTTTCTTCTGGTCGACCAACACCGACAGCGAATCGCCCGACCACCGCGATCGCCTCGATGCGCTGTTCATCGACGCGCTCTCGGTCGCGGCGCCGATGCCATCGGCAGCGGCGGCAAAAGCGGTGTCTGTCGCGCCCGCCGACTCCGGCAGCTGGGACGGTTTCTACGTCCCTGCGC
>JAKFXK010000108.1 GCA_021731445.1 Nevskiaceae bacterium
ACCCAGCAGGGCGCCCGGCGCCTCGGGCACTGCGGCATCGAGGACATCGAACGCGGCGAGGCTGTCCATCAGGGGCGGCAGCGTCGGCGGCAGGGGCGGCAGCGTCCCGGCTTGCGCTGATTCGCTGTCGTCGGCAGCACCATCAGATAGCAGCGCACTGGCAGGCACGTCAGGCTGCGGGGTGAGGAAATCGCTGTAGGTCTCCAGCTCCGGCGCCGGCATTTCCATCAGCGGCTGGACGGGCTGAGGAGTCGGTGACAATGACAGCTCGACCACCGGCACCTGCAAGGCGTAGCTCAGCGGCACGGGCGGTAGCAGGGCCACCGCAGGCACATCAACCAGGGGTGGCAGCATCAGTGCCAGCGCCTCGATCGCCTGGTCGAGCACCGGCAGTGCAGCGTACAGGTCGGCACGGATCGCCTCGCCACGCACGGCACCCGGCTCCAGCGCTTGCAGGCGGTGCTCGAAGCTCTGGGTGAGATCGCCCAGCGACAGGTAGCCGATCATCCGCGCACTGCCGGTGAGGGTGTGCAACGCATGCAGTACCGCCAAGGGCACCGGATCGCGCGGCTGCCAGCTGTCGGCATCGGTGCGCAGCAGGGCCATCAGTTCACGGGCTTCCTCGACGAACAAGCCCGCCAGCTCGGTGTCGATCCGCTCGGGCGGCACCGGCATCATCGGCGGAATGGCATGCAGCTCCAGCTCAGATATCGGTTCCTCCTCAGCCGATTCAGCGGGCACAGCTTGCTGATCGGCAGCAGGCTCGTCGGATGCAGCGGGCTGCCACTCGGGCAGGAACCCGGGCAGCAGTTCGACGGGCGCTAGCACTGATTCCGGTTCTGGCTCGGCGAAAGCCGCATCGGGTACCACTGCTTCTGGCAGCGCCTCAGATGCGGGTTCGCCTTCAGTGCCGACGCCGGGAGCATCCGCAAGCAGCGGCTGGGGCAGTGCCACTACCTGTGATTGCAACGGCAGCGTGCGCAGCTGTTCGGCCAGCTCGCGACCGCTCCCGCGCACGCCGCCTTCGCGGTAGGCATCGAGATACTGGTAGCAGTGCTCCAGCGCATTGGCCAGCGCCAGGAAAAACGCGGCGTCCGGCGTGGCCTCCGCAACATCCTGCTGGCGCAGTCGCTTGGCCAGCGCCTCGGCACAACGTGCTAACGGTGCGCAGTCCTCAGCGACGGTGAACAGGCCCTCGGCGGCCTCCGCCATGGCACGGCCCTGTCCGGCATCGCCGGGGGTGGTTGTCCAGGCCACCAGCCGCTGCTCGATGACTTGCAGGCGATCGTAGGCGAGATTCACCAGCGTATCGCGGTGGGCCAGGCTCTTGGTCTCGCCGGGTGGCGGCAGGAAGGGCTTGAGCGCATCGACGCGGGACAGCCAATCGCTGCTGTTCTGCGGTGCCGCCTGCCCGGCCTTGTGTATCCAGTCACGCAGCACTGGCAGCGCCTCGCTGAACACGGCGCGCACCTCTGGGGGGGCGCTGACCTCGGCGGCCATCAGCTGCTTGAGCACGCGCTCGAAAGCACCCGCAAGCTGGCTGAGCGCGACGGCATTCACCACCGCTGCCGAACCCTTGAGCGTGTGCAGCGCGCGGGTGGCGTCGGGATCGATGCCCTTCTCTGTGGGATTGGCCAGCCAGCGTTCGACATCGGCGAGGCGGTCGAGCGCATCGGTGCGGAACACGTCCAGCACTTCCCGCTCCACCATCTCCGGGGCGCGGCCACTGGCGAGAAAATGGGCGCGTGCGATCAGCGCCTGCGCCGCATCGTCGTCGCTGGCGGCTTGGCCGTCGCGGAACTGCGTCTGCAGCGATGGCAGCTGGGCAATGGCGTCGTCGATGAGCGTGACGACAGAGGGATTGACTGGCAGCGCGCCTTCGATGCAGCGGTTGAGCAGATGCTCCACCGCCCAGCCGAACTCGCCGATGCGGGTGGCACCAACCATGCGGCCACTGCCTTTGAGGGTATGAAAGGCCCGACGGATGTCGCCCAGCGTTGCGGGTTCCGAGGGGTCGCGGTGGAAGCCGGGCAGAAGCCGCTTGAGGTTGTCGAGTACTTCCTGAGCTTCCTCC
The DNA here is from genome assembly GCA_021731445.1 of Nevskiaceae bacterium. Classification (GTDB taxonomy): domain Bacteria; phylum Pseudomonadota; class Gammaproteobacteria; order Nevskiales; family Nevskiaceae; genus Stagnimonas. The sequence continues at coordinate 2,075 of JAKFXK010000108.1, forward strand.
AGGAATATCTCGCGGATTTCCGGGTCGTCATCACCCGCCGCCACCGGCTCGGGTGCGGACCTGGCGGGCAGTGCCTCGATCAGCCTCAGTTCGGCTGCGGGTGCCGACTCTGGAGCCGGGCTGGGCAACGGCACCGGGATCAGCGCCTGCGGCTCGGCTACCAGCGCCAGTGCTTCCGGTGCCAGGGCGACTGTGCGCTCGGCATCGGCACGGGCCTCCATCACCGCCAGCTCTTCGAGCAACAGCTCGGTCGGCTGCGGCGATGCACTGGCGGTCGCGTTGACGAAACTGGTGCTGAGAGTGAGTGCGCTGATCGCCGTTGACAGCGTTTCGAGCACGCGAGCCGGTTGCGGCAGGGCATCGCGCAGGGCTTCGAGATAGATCTCCAGCGCCGCCACGGCCTCGGCAAAGCGCACGGCCAGCGCCGGGTCCTCGCGCAGCACGGTCGGCTTGCTGATCGCCAGCCAGTCGCGCAGGCGCGTACACAGCACCGCCGCGGCCGGATTGTCGAAGATCACCAGACCCGCCGTGACCTCGGTCAGCAGCTGCTCGGGCTCAAACACATCGCGCAGTGTGCCGCCCTTTAGGTAGGCATCGAGCTGCGCCTTGAGGCGGGCAAGGTCGACCAGCATCTCGCGCAGCAAGGCGGCAACGCTTTCGCGCAGGTCCTGCGAGTGCGGCACCGATTCGTTGAGTTCGGGCGGCTCGCGCGGGCTGTCGCGCACCTGCCGCAGGGGCCGGAACAGTGCGCCTTCGAGGCTGTGTTCCACCCGCAGCAGGGCGGTGGCGATGCGCAGCCACTGGCCCTGGTTGGCGGCCTCGCTGCTGCCCAGCGCGGCGAGTTCGCCCGCCTGCTTGCGCAACACCTGTTCGAGCTGCGGCAGCCCCAGCAGCAGCAGGGTGTTGGCGATGCGGATCAGGCGCTCGCGGGTGCTGGTCTGGGTCTCCGGAGCCAGGCCACCGGCGCGCAGGGCCAGATCGAGGCCATCCTTGACCAGCGTCAGATCGGCACGCACCTCGTCCGCCACTTTTTCGAGCAGGCGGGTGTTGGGGCCGCGCAGACGCTGGCGGGTGTTGCTGAGTGCAGGCTCGACCGGCAGTGCGCCATCGAGCGGCAGCTGGTGGCGCAGCGCCAGCCAGCGACTGCTGGTGTGATGGATGGCGGCGGCATGGGCCAGAAGACGCCAGGCAATCTCGGCCGAACCGGGGGCGGCAGCGGCTTCGCCCTGCTCTGCCAGGATCTTGATGTGCTGGCCCAGGCGACCCACCCAGCGTTTCAGCTCTGGCGACTCGGTACCGGGGGCAGCAATCAGCGAGTCGATGGCCGCTGCAAAGGCGGTCCACAGCAGCACGATTTCGGGTCGTGCGGCATTGCTGGAAACATGGTCGCCGATCTTGCGCAGCTTGAGCAGCGTGTTGGCGATATCGACACCGCGCAGCCATTGCAGCAGCAGGGTCTGGAACGGCGTCAGCAGCTTGCCGGCCACCACGCTCGCGGCGGCGATCCGCTCGGCCTCGGGCAGCGCGTTGAGCCTTGCGCCGAGGCGCTGCATCTGCCAGACGAACAAGTCGGCTTCGGTCACCGTCGCACGGTTGCAGGCAAGCCTCAGCTCGCCGATGGCCGGTTGCAGCACCGCCGCGCAGTCCGGCGTGCCATGGCGCAGGGCATCGAGATAGTCCGACAGTTGCAGCGTCGCGCCACTCACCGCCGCCAGCGCGGCGGCAGGCACGGCAAGCTGGCTGCTGGCCGCCAGGTCGACCGCTGCCAGCAGTTCTTCCGCGAGGATCGCGCCGCCATGGCAGTTGGCCATCGCCAGGGCACCAACCACCAGTTTGAGCTCGGTGGTGATGGCGGCGGCTTCCAGTTCGCCTTCGTCGGCCTCCTGGCGGTCGATCAGTACCCGCACGCGTTGCAGCGAGGCGTCGATCTCGGGCGCCAGCCACTTCAGGCCGTTGGCCAGCGACAGCGACTGGCGCGGTGACGGCACCACAGTCTCAGTAGCCGGCATGGGCAAACTCCGGGCTGGCGGTGAGCTTGTGCAGGCTGAAGGCATACCAGGCTTGCTGGTCACGCTCGAAAACACCCAGCAGATAAGGGGCCAAAGGGCCACTGCCGGCCAGGCGCGCGGGCTGCTGCTCCGGCGCGGTGAACTGCCGGTAGCCGGCGACCTCGTCCACCAGCAGGCCCACCGGCAGTCGGGTGGAATTGAAGATGAGCACACGCGAGGCAGATTGTGCGGGCTGGTGCGGCAAGCCCAGGTACTGGGCCAGATTTGCCACCGCCAGAATGCCGCCGCGGACATTGGCCACCCCCATCAGCCAGGGCTTGGCTCCCGGCGTGCGGGTCAGTTGTGGAACAGGGATGATTTCGCGCACGTCCTCGCGCGGGGCCACGCACCAGTGTTCGCGCACGCGGAAGGCAAGGCCCAGCCAGACATCCGCGCGCGGCCGAGCTACATCCGGCCGCGTGCTTCGCACGCGCGCCTCGATGGCCACCAGTAGCTGGAAGGGATCGCCCGCCAGGGCGCGAAGGTCAACGCTCATGGGCTATGGCTATGCAGTTTTGAGATGCGCACGCACCGCGCCGATGAGTTCGTCCTTGGTAAAAGGCTTGGTGAGGTACTCGTCCGAGCCGACGATGCGGCCACGGGCGCGGTCGAACAGACCATCCTTGGACGACAGCATGATCACTGGCGTTTTCGCATAGTGGGCGTTGTTCTTGATCAGTGCGCAGGCCTGATAGCCATCCAGGCGCGGCATCATGATGTCGATGAAGATCAGGTCAGGCTTCTGGTCGGCGATCTTCGCCAGCGCCTCGAAACCATCGGCAGCGGTGATGACGGTGTAGCCCTCCTTCATCAGCAGGGTTTCGGCAGTGCGACGGATCGTCTGGGAATCATCAATGACCATCACTTTGGGCGCTGTGGGCGCACTGTCATGGCTCGCTTCGGTGGACACGATCCTCTCCCTGGTACTTTGGTTGCCGCGTGCCCGTTGCGGGCCTTGACGGTATTCGCGCTGCGTAATGCTTTGTAGCACTCGCCCTCACACTCTTGCAAAGGTCGCGGCAGACATCATTTGTGGATAACGTGCCGCCTTGCGGGGCAGCGTCCCGCCCAAAGCCAGATCCAGGATTGACCATGTTCGACAGCCGCCTGCCCACGGTTCCCAATCTCACCACCGCCCACACCGGGCCACTGCTCTCGTTCGAGAAGCTGCTGCTGGATCGCTCGGCCGAGATCGAGGCCTGGTTCCGCAAGCAGTTCCACCGCACCACCGCACCTTTCTATTGTTCGGTGGATTTGCGAAACGCCGGCTACAAGCTGGCTCCTGTCGATACCAATTTGTTCCCGGCCGGCTTCAATAACCTCAATCCCGTGTTCGAGCCGCTGGCCGTCCATGCCCTGCAGTCGGCATTCGAACGCCTGATGCCCTCGGCCTGCAACGTCGTGCTGGTGCCAGAAAACCACACCCGCAACCTGCACTATCTCGAAGCCGTGGCAACCCTGCGTGACCTCATCGGCAAGGCCGGCTACAAGGTGCGCATCGGCTCGATCATCCCTGGCCTGACCGAGGCACAGAACTTCGATCTGCCGTCGGGCAAGAAGCTGCTGCTGGAGCCCTTGCAGCGCGAGAACGACCAGGTGTTCCTGGATGGTTTCAGGCCCTGTCTGGTACTGCTGCACAACGATCTCTCCGGCGGCCGGCCGGACATCCTCGAAGGTCTGCGCCAGCCGGTGGTGCCGCACCCCAAGCTGGGCTGGAGCGATCGCCTCAAAACCCAGCACTTCGCGCTCTACAAGGAGGTGGCCGAGGACTTCGCCGAAGCCTTCGGCATCGACGCCTGGCTGCTCAACCCGTTGTTCCGCAACTGCGGCGAAATCAACTTTGCCAGGCGCGAGGGTGAAGAGTGCCTCGCCAGCAACGTCGAACTGCTGCTGGAGGACATCAAGGCCAAATACGCTGCCTACGGGGTCAAGGACGATCCCTTCGTCATCATCAAGGCCGATGCCGGCACGTACGGCATGGGCATCATGTCGGTGAAGAGTGTCGACGAAGTACGCAACATGAACCGCGACACCCGCAAGAAGATGTCGTCCATGAAGGAGGGCAAGGAAAACACCGGCGTCATCATCCAGGAGGGTGTCTACACCTTCGAGAAGTGGCGCGATCCCGGATCGGACGCGTCAGACATGACCGCCGGGTCCGTGCCGCCAGGTGACATGGTTGCGGAGCCGGTTGTCTACATGATCGACCACTATGTCGTCGGCGGCTTCTACCGCGTGCATGGCGGGCGCAGCAATACCGAGAACCTCAACGCCCCCGGCGCGCAGTTCCGCCAGCTCGCCTTCAACAATGCCTGCAACTGCCCGGAGCCTGCGGCCGCGCCCGATGCCGAGCCGAACAGGTTCTACGCCTATGGCGTGGTGGCCCGGCTGGCCCTGTTGGCTGCTGCCCGCGAGACGGCGGCCGTGACCGCGAGCGACGCCCAATGAGCAGGGTGATCGGCTTTATCTGCGACCCGATCGAAGACTTCAAACCAGCCAAAGACACCACCTTCTCGCTGATGCTCGCAGCCCAGGCACGCGGCTGGGATCTGGTGGTATTTGGCACCGCCGATCTGTGGGTAAAAGACGGCCAGGCCCAGGGCCGTGGGCGCCGGGTGAAAGTCACCGACGACGACAAGCACTGGTTTGACTGGCTGGGCGATGCCGAAGCACAAGGACTCGGCACGCTCGACGCGATTCTGATGCGCAGCGATCCACCCGTGAACGCCGCCTACATCGCGGCGACCTGGGTCTTGGAACTCGCTGAAAAGCAGGGCGCGTTCATCGTCAACAAGCCGGGCGCGCTGCGCGACTACAACGAGAAGCTGGCGACGGCATGGTTTCCGGACTTCACGCCACCAACGCTGTTCGCGGCCGACATGGCGGCGCTGCGCGCCTTTCATGCCGAGCACGGCGATGTCATCTACAAGCCCATCGACGGCATGGGCGGGCGCGGGATTTTCCGCGTGAAGGCCGATGGCTTGAATCTGGGCAGCGTCATCGAGCAACTGAGTGATTACGGCCGCACGATGATGACGGCGCAGAAGTATCTGCCTGCGATCAGCGAGGGCGATACGCGCGTACTGATCGTCGCCGGCAAGCCCATCGACTTCGGCCTCGCACGTATCCCGCAAGCGGGCGAGACGCGTGGCAATCTGGCTGCGGGCGGTCGTGGCGAGGCGCGCGCACTCACCGTCGCGCAACGCCGCATCGCCGAGAGCCTTGGCCCCAAGCTGCTCGAAAAGGGCCTGTGGTTTGTCGGCCTCGACGTGATCGGCGAACACCTCACCGAAATCAACATCACCTCGCCCACCTGCGCGCGTGAGATCGACGCCGCCTTTGGCACCGACATCGCAGGCCGCCTGATGCAGGCCATTGATGTGCACTTGAGCCGCTGATTTCCATGCGGAAACCTCTCCTCGCTGCACTCCTCGCCACGGCAGTGAGCAGCATCGCCCTCGCCCACGACACGCCTGCCGTAGTGCCCGGCACCAGCGCGCTGGCCACCACCTTGGTGCGCATCCGCGACGCCGCTCTCGCCAGCGACTACGCCTGGCAGCAGACCGCCATCCTTACCGACGAAATCGGCCCACGTCTCTCCGGCTCCAAAGGCGCAGCGGCGGCGGTGCAGCGGGTGGCGGCAGAGCTACGCGCGCTGGGCCTCGACGTGAAGCTCGAAGCCGTGAAAGTGCCGCATTGGGTACGGGGCGCTGAGACCGCGACGCTCACGAACTGGAAAAATCGCGCTGACGGCTTGAGCCACAAGCTTGCCGTGACGGCGCTGGGCGGCAGCGTCGCCACGCCCAGGCAGGGTCTGAGTGCAGAAGTGCTGCCAGTGCGCGACTTTGCCGAACTCGCCGCCCTGGGCCGCGACAAGGTCAAAGGCAAGATCGTGTTGTTCAGCGCCGTGTTCGACGAGCGCATGAACGCGGCAGGTCGTGCAGGCGATGCCTATGGCGCAGCCGTCGCCTACCGCGCCAATGGCGCCTCGAAGGCCGCCGCACTCGGTGCCGTCGCGGCGCTCAATCGCTCCGCTGGTCCCGTCGGCAACTACCAGCCACACACCGGCAGCCTGCGCTATGCCGACAACGCACCCAAAATCCCTGCCGCCGCCATCGCTGCCGAAGATGCGCTGCTGATCGAGCGCCTCTCTGCCAAGGGGCCGGTGACAATGCAGCTCACCCTCACACCGCAGACGCTGCCTGATGCCGACAGCTTCAACGTCGTCGCCGACCTCAAAGGCCGCGAGCTGCCCGACGAGATCGTGCTGGTCTCAGGCCATCTCGATAGCTGGGATTTAGGCCCCAGCGCACAGGACGACGCCACCGGTGTCGCCGCCGCGATGCAGGTCGCCGCCACCTTCAAGCAGCTCGGCATCACCCCGCGCCGCACCCTGCGCGTGGTGGCGTGGATGAACGAGGAGAACGGTGTGATGGGCGGCAAGACCTACGCGAAGACGCACGCGGACGAGATCGCCAGACACGTCGCCGTGATGGAGATGGACTCCGGCTCCGGCCACCCCACCGGCATCGCCGCCAACGTGCCGCCCGTCGCCCTGCCCCTGCTCAAGCCGATCAGCGAGGTGCTTGCGGGGATCGGCGCGGGGATCGTCGATTTCAGGCTCACCGCCGTCGGTGTCGATATTGGCCCGCTCTCTGAAGCGGGTGTGCCGGGTTTCGCGCCCCTCACCGATGGTCGTGATTACTTCACCATCCACCACACCGCCGCGGACACGCTGGACAAGGTCAACCCGCGCTTCCTGGCCGAGAACGCTGCGGTACTCAGTGTGCTCGCCTACGCGCTGGCTGAATGCGAGCCACTGCCGCGGCTGCCGGTCACCCCGTAGGGCGCTCGGTATACTCAACACATGTCTGAAGAAAACTATCTCAACAACCAGTTTCTGGTGGCGATGCCCGCGCTCGACGACGAGCATTTCAACCACTCTGTCACCCTGCTCTGCGAGCACAATGCACGCGGCGCGCTGGGCCTCATCATCAACCGCCCCATGGCGCTGAAAGTGCGCGACATGCTGGGCCAGATGCAGCTCTCCGATACCGATCTCGCTGGCGACCCGACGGTCTACTGGGGCGGCCCGGTGTCACCCGAACGCGGCTTCGTCATCCACGACGGGCCGGATGACTGGGACTCCACCATGAACATCGGTGGCGGGCTGTTCATCACCACCTCGAAAGACATTCTGAAAGCGATTGGCGAGGGCAAGGGGCCTGGGCATTACTTCGTCGCTCTCGGCTACGCGAGCTGGGCAGAGGGCCAGTTGGAAAGCGAGATCATGCAGAACAGCTGGCTCAATACGCCTGTGGACCAGCGCATCCTGTTCAAGTCACCACCATCGGATCGCTGGAAGCTCGCCACGCGGCTGCTCGGGGTGGATGTGACGCAGCTTGGTGGTGATGCAGGCCACGCCTGATCTTGTCCCTGGCTGTAGCGTGCATTCCATGCACGGCCCTGTGAACCGTGCAGCACCGTAAACCGCGTTAACGATTTGCGGCGCGCATCGCCGATACTGCCGCCATGCCCACCTATCTGGCCTTCGACTACGGCGAAAAACGCATCGGCACGGCCGTCGGGGACACCATTACCGGTACCGCACGCCCCTTAGCGACATTGACCGGCGGCATGGACGCGGCGCTCAAGCTCATCGCCGAGTGGCGGCCCACCGCCCTCGTTGTCGGGCTGCCGCTGATGGAGGACGGCAGCGACCAGCGCATTACCACCCTCACCCGCGCCTTTGCAAAGGCGCTTGTGGCGCGCAGCAAACTGCCCGTGCATTTCTCGGATGAGCGTTATTCCTCAAGGGCAGCGGATGAGCTGCTGCGCGATGCCCGCGCCTCGGGTGCGATGACCCGCCGGGTGAAAAAAGGCGACCGCGACGGGCTAGCGGCTAAAATCCTGCTCGAACAATTCCTACAACAACTACCGTGACGCCCTCGCTCCAGCTCGACGCCCAAGGCCGCCTAAGCCACCTGCTCACTACAGAGGGCCTGCCGCGCGGCCTGCTGGAGCGCTTGCTGGATCGTGCCGAGCCTTATGCCAAGGCGGCGGAAGCGGGTTTCAAGAAAGACCCCTTGCTCACCGGCAAGACGGTGGTGAATCTGTTCTTCGAGAACAGTACCCGCACCCGCACCACCTTCGAACTGGCGGCCACGCGCCTCTCGGCCGATGTCATCAACCTGCACGTACAGGCCAGCTCCACCGCCAAGGGCGAGACGCTGCTTGATACCTTAAAAACCATCGAGGCGATGCAGGCGGATCTGTTCGTGATCCGGCACGAGGCTTCAGGGGCGGCGCACTTCTTCGCACAGCATGCAGCGCCTGGTGTTGCCATCCTCAACGCCGGCGACGGCCGCCATGCACACCCGACGCAGGCGCTGCTCGATGCCTTCACGATCAGGCGTAACGCGCCGCCGCGTGAGGGCCGGCGTCACATGCGTTTTGATGACCTTTCAGTCGCCATCGTCGGCGACATCGTCCACTCACGGGTGGCGCGCTCCAATATCCATGCGCTCACCACCCTCGGCGTGAAGGACTTGCGGCTGATCGGGCCGACGACGCTGATGCCATCCGGCATCGAGCAGCTTGCGAAAGGCATCCGCATCGAGCATGACCTCATGCGTGGTCTCGACGGCGTCGATGTGGTGATCCTGCTGCGGCTGCAGAAGGAACGCATGGTGGGTGCCTTCCTGCCCTCGCTCGGCGAGTTCCACCGTGATTACGGCCTCACTGCCGAGCGCCTCGCCCAGCTCAAGCCGGATGTGCTGCTGATGCACCCGGGGCCCATCAATCGCGGTGTCGAGATTGCGGGCGATGTCGCCTACGGCGCGCGCTCGGTGATTCTCGAACAGGTCAAGCATGGGGTTGCGGTGCGGATGGCGGTGATGGCGGAGATTCTGGGAACTGCGCAATGACTTCAATCCTGCTCCAGAACGTCCGCATCCTCTGCCCCGCCAGCGGCAGCGACAAAGTAAGCGATGTGCGCATCGCCGAAGGCCGCATCACCCATGTCGGCACAGCACCTGCGGCAGACCAGACCATCAACGCGAAAGGTCTCTGGCTGATGCCCGGCGTGATCGACCTCGCCGCGCGCCTGCGCGAGCCGGGGGCTACCGCCAAGGCCACCATCGCCTCCGAGGCCAAGGCCGCGCTCGCCGCGGGCATCACCACACTGGTGATGCCGCCGGATACCAAACCCGTCGCCGACACGGCAGCCGTGGTGGATCGCATCCACACCAAGGCCACCCAGGCCGGTGCGGCGACCGTGCGGGTGCTGGGCGCGCTGACGCAGGGCCTGCACGGCGAGGCACTCGCCGAGCTGTCGGCGCTCAAGGCCGCAGGTGTGGTCGGCGTCACCAATGCCAACGCGGCGCTCGCCAACCTGCTGGTCGCGCGCCGCGCGCTCGAATATGCGCATGGCCTGGGGCTGACCGTGCATGTGCTGGCACTCGATGCCGCACTCGCCAACGGCGGCTGTGCTCACGAGGGTGCGATGGCGACCCGGCTGGGCCTGGCACCGATCCCGGTGGCTGCCGAGGTCGCTGCCATCCGGCAGTGGATTTCGCTGGTCGAAGACACCGGTGCCGCCGTGCATTTCGGGCGGTTGTCATCCGCACGTGGTGCCGAGCTGGTGGAAAGCGCGATGGCGCGCAAGCTGCCGGTCACGGCGGATGTGGCTGCGCATCAGCTGTTCCTCACCGATGCGGCACTCGAAGGTTTCGACGCGATGGCCCACGTCATCCCGCCGCTGCGCTCGATGGACGACCGCGAGGCCCTGCGTGGTGCCGTCGCCAAGGGCGTCATCAGTGCCATCTGCTCGGACCACCAGCCGCACGAGCCGGATGCCAAGGTCAATCCCTTCCCGCTGACTGAACCGGGCATTTCCGGGCTCGAAACCCTGCTGCCGCTGGCCTTGAGGCTGGTGGAAGACGGCTTGCTGTCGCCGCTGCAATGCGCGGCACGACTCAGCACCGGCCCTGCGGCAGTGCTGCGGCTGACAGCCCCCCGGATCAGCCCTGGCGAGCAGGCCCTGCTGACCTTGATCGACCCGGCGGCAAGGTGGACACTGCAGGCCAAGGCCATGGTCAGCCGGGGCCGCAACACGCCCTTTTCCGGCCAAGCCTTCACGGGCCGCGCGGTGCGCACTTTTTCCTGAGCTAATACCCTGCCGCGCACTGCCCGAATCGTGTAACGTCACCGCATTACATCCGCCGCAAGCGTTGAGGGAGCAAGACAGATGGCCCGTGTCATGATCGTGGACGATTCGCCCACGGATGTTCAGAACATCCGCAATATCCTGCAGAAAGCGGGCCATCACGTCATCGAGGCCACCAGTGGGCAAGACGCGCTCGATCGCATCAAGATGGAAAAACCCGAACTCGTCATCATGGATGTGGTAATGCCGGGCGTGAACGGTTTCCAGGCCACCCGCCAGCTTGCGAAAGACCCGACGACGATGAACATCCCGATCATGGTGATCAGCAGCAAGAGCCAGGAGTCCGACCGCATGTGGGCCTTGCGGCAGGGGGCCAAGGACTATCTCGTCAAGCCGGTGAAGGAAACCGACCTGCTCGCCAAGCTCAAGACGCTGCTCGGCAGCTGAACCTGATTGAAGGAACACGATGGCCACCGCAACTGGCGCCCCGGGCGCTGAAAAAAATTATCTCCTGCTCCTGGCCGCAGCGGGTGTGCTGCTGCTGATCGCGATTGCCGGCTTCTTCACCTACCAGTCGGCAGTGGCGCGCGACCAGGCGCGGCAGGCTTCGTCGCGGCTGGTGGTGGACACGCTCAAAAGCCTCGCCAGGACCGGCCGCGATGCCAGCGTCGGCGTCGCACCCGACTTCACACTGGTGCAGAACCTCAGCGCAAGCGTCGAGAGCACGCTCAAAGCCTATGAAAGCGGCGATTCCGATCTCGGCATCCCTGCCCTGTCGTCTGACGCCAGGCCGGAACTGGAGGCGCTGGCGGCAGCCTGGGTACCTATGAAGGCAGCACTCCGGACCCTGCAGGACAACGCGGCGGCCTATGTGCGGGTTGCCGCCAACATCAAGGCCATCACCGAAGTGTTGCCACCTGTCATCGACTTTTATAATTCGACGCTGGAAAAAGTCGCGCGTGGCGCCAGCAACAATGACGTGTACGGCGTCAGCCGCCAGCTGAGCCGCCTGCACCGCATCCAGTCACTCGCCCGCCAGACTCTCGGCAATGGCGGCGAATCCGAAGCCGCCGCACAGAGCTTGACCGTTGAAGTCGCGGAGTTCCTGGCTGGCCACCGCGCTTTGACGACTGCCGGCACCCTAGACCGCGCCCAGGCCAAGGCCACTGGCGATTCGTTTGCCACCGCCGAAACCGCCTCTGCTGCCGTGATGCAGGACATCCAGCCCGTGGTGGCACTGCAAGTCGCCGCCACCAGCCTGTCCGCCTCCGGTGAGGCGGCCGTGACGGCTGCCGACAGGCTGCGGCAGAAAATACAGGGATCGGCGGGGGTCTCCACCGCCATCCTGCTCATCAGCGCCCTGGCCGCAGGGGTCGCAGTGATTCTGATCGGGCTGTATATGTACCTCAGCTACAGTCAGGCCCGTCGCCGCCAGCAATACGTGAAGGTGCAGGAAGAAACGCAGCAGCAGGCGATCCTCTCGCTGCTGGACGAAATCACCAACCTCGCCAATGGCGACCTTACCGGCGAATTGACGGTGACGGCCGACTTCACCGGCAATATCGCCGACTCGCTCAACTACACCGTGCAGACGCTGCGCGGCCTCGTCGGCACCATCAACGACACCTCTGTGGAGATCGCTGCCGCCGCCTCCAGTACCACCGGCCGAGTCGAGCAGATGAGCAAGGCGGCGGAAGGCCAGGCCCGCGAGATCGTGCGCGCGACGCAGGCCATCAGCTTTGCCAGCCGCTCACTGGAAGACGTCGCCGGACGCGCCGAAAAGCTCGCCGAACAGGCCAAGGTATCGGTCGATACCGCCCACAACGGTGCTGCCACGGTGGGTCGCACCATCGCCGGCATGGCGACCCTGCGCGAGCAGATCCAGGACACCGCCAAGCGCATCAAGCGCCTTGGTGAATCCTCACAGGAAATCGGCAACATCATCGAGTTCATCAACGATATTGCCGAGCAGACCAACACGCTGGCCTTGAACGCCTCGATCCAGGCGGCGATGGCGGGCGAGTCCGGCCGCGGCTTCGCGGTGGTGGCTGATCAGGTGCGCCAGCTCGCCGAACGCGCCGGTTCGGCGACCCGGCAGATCGAAAATCTCGTGAAGACCATCCAGGCCGATACCCAAGAGGCGATCACCTCGATGGAGCGTTCCACCGCCAACGTGGTGGGCGGCGCCAAGAGTGCGGAAGAAGCGGGCCTTTCGCTGACGCGCATCGAAGCGAGCAGCCAGGAGCTTGCCAAGGTGATTCAGGACATTGCCGGCGCCTCGCGCGTACAGTCGGCAGAGACCACGAAGCTGGCGGGCGTCATGCAGGGCATCCGTGCCGTGTCGGTGCAGACCTCGACCACCGCGCACCAGACGGCGGAATCGGTGGGTGAACTCAACACGCTTTCCGCCAAGCTGCGCGAGTCGGTGGCGGGCTTCAAGCTACCGATGGATGTCTCGGCGATCTAGCTTCGTTTAAGCGCAGACCACAAGAATCGTCGTCATACCGGCTTTAAGCCGGTATCCAGTCCTTCAAGGCAAGCAACCCTTGCCAGTAATGAATTCCGGCTTTCGCCGGAATGACGGCCTATGCAGAGTTTCCCCAACTGAAAATCAGCCGGTCTTCTTCCCGGACCGCTTTCTGGTTGGTTTTTTTGTGGGCGTGGCCGCCGGCCGCACAGCCGCAGGTGGCAGGATTTCCGTTGCCGCATCCGCCGGAGTGGGCAGGGTGATATAGGGTGAAAGCTCCGGCCCCTTGCCACTGTAGACCTTGCCCAAAGGCTTGGCTCCGGGCGGTGGCGGCCTGATCTGTGACTTGTCGAAGTCACCGACCGCTGGATTGCCGAAATAGCCTCGTCCCGGATCGCCCCAATGCCCGCTCTGACGATTGCCAAACTGGTCGTGCGCGTTGTTGCCGGGCTGCGCGGAGGCAAGCGGCATAGCAACAGCAAGCAACAGAAATGCCGTCGAGCAGTGCCGCTGCCACCTTGAATGAACCCACTGCCTGACCATCTGCCTGCTCCGGTGCCACCACGATTGACAAATCTTATCAGCCCCATCCAGCCGCAAGCGGTGCTGATTGCTTGCTGCCCCTCACGCCCGGCTCTATCCTGCGCGCCTTCTTGCGGAACTGTCTCCGCGCCGTTTCCTTCTCACGCAAAGGTTTGCAATGTCCTACCAGGCTGATCTCGAAAAGCTCCTTGGGCTTAACAAAAACATTACCTACAAATACAACCTCAGCAAAACCGATTTGTTCCACGCGGCCATCGCAAATGATCGTGGCCGAGTCGCCAAAGGCGGCCCGGACAATGCACAGAAAGCATTCCCCACCGTGCTGGGCGACAAGGGCCCGCTGGTGTTCTACACCGACCCCGACTGCACCGGCCGCCGCACCAAGGACACTTTTGCGGTCGCCTGGCCAGAGGTCGAGAACGAGATCTGGTTCAAGGCCGATCTCTCCAAGTACGACCCCGCGAAGTACGAGGGCCTCATCAAGCGCGTGGTCGCGCACCTCAACGACAAAAAAGCCACGCTCTACGTGAAAGACGTGTTCATGGGCAGCGATGCCGATTTTGCTGTGCCCTACCGCTTCGTCGGCGAGTACGCAACGCATGCAGCCTTTGTCGACAACATGTTCCCCAAGGATTTGCTGGGCGTGAAGGATGTCGATGCGCGCCGCTGGACGATGCTCAACGTACCGAGCTATGTCTGCGAGCCGGAGCGCGATGGCTCGCGCAGCGAAGTCGCCGTCATCATCGATGTGCGCAACAGGCTCTGCATCGTGGCAGGGCGGGCCGATTACTGCGGCGTCAATAAAAAAACCATCTTCACCGTCGGTAATTACCTCCTGCCCAAGCAGGGCCGCCTTTCCATGCACTGCTCGGCCAACGTCGGCGAAAAAGGTGATGGCGCGATCCTGTTCGGGCTCTCCGGCACCGGCAAGACCACGCTCTCTGCAGATGCCAGCCGAAAGCTCATTGGCGATGATGAGACCATCTGGAGCGACAACGGCCTCTGCAACCTCGAAGGTGGCTGCTACGCCAAGCTCATCAACCTCGACAAGGCGGCGGAACCGGTCATCGCCGAGGCCATGAGCAAGGCCGGTTGCATCATCGAGAACGTGCCGCCCCTGCCCGGCAAGACGATGCCGGAATGCCATCCGGATGAACTCGATCTGTTCGACGGCTCCATCGCCGAGAACACCCGCCTCAGCTACCCGCTGAGCGTGGTGCCCAACACCATGCCGAATGGCCAGGGCCCGCATCCGCAGACCATCGTGCTGCTCACCGCCGATGCCTTCGGCGTGCTGCCGCCGATCTCGATCCTCGAAGCCAAGGACGTGATGTACCACTTCGTCTCTGGCTTCACCGCGCGCGTGGCGGGCACCGAAGTGGGCGTCACCGAGCCGCAGCCGACCTTCTCGGCCTGCTTCGGCGGCCCGTTCATGGCACACAAGCCCAACGTCTATGCCGAACTACTGGCCAAGAAGATGCAGCAGAACAAGGCGCGCTGCATTCTGCTCAACACGGGCTGGAGTGGTGGTGCTTACGGCACCGGCAAGCGCATGTCGCTGAAAGTCACACGCGCACTGCTGAAGGCCGCGCTGGATGGTCAGCTCGACCACGTCGAGACCGAGACCCAGCCGATCCTCAACCTCAAGATGCCCAAATCCTGCCCGGGTGTTGACCCGGCCATCTTGAATCCCCGCAACACTTGGGCGGACAAGGCGGCCTATGACGCCAGCGCCACCAAGGTGCGCGACATGTTCCGCGAGAACTTTGCGAAGAAGGGTTTCAAGTCTTTCGGCATCGAAGAACGCATTTAATTTGCCTGTCATTCCTGCGAAAGCAGGAATGCCGACTCGATTCAGGACGGCTGCTTCGGCAGCCGTTGCCCTTTGGAGCAACGCATGAACATCAACCGCATCTTCTGCATCGGCAAGAACTACGCTGACCACGTCGCGGAACTCGCGCATCTGGGACACGCCGCTGACGGGGAATGCGTGGTCTTCATGAAACCCGCGAGTTGCATCGTGCCGGTGGGTGAAGCCATCGTGCTGCCCAAAAACGTCGGCAGCATCCACCACGAGGCGGAGCTGGTGGTGCTGCTCACTGGCGGCGGCCGTGATGTGCAGGTGGAGGAGGCGCTCGACTGCGTCGCCGGTGTCACCCTGGGCCTGGACCTCACCCTGCGCGACTTGCAGACCCAGCTCAAGAACAAGGGCAAACCCTGGGAACTCGCCAAGGCATTCGACTGCGCAGCACCCCTGGGTGAGTTCCAGCCCTTTCTTGAACAGGACTTGCAGGCGCTCGAGTTCAGCTGCCACGTCAACGGCGTGCTGCGTCAGTCCGGCAACACTGCGCAGATGCTCTATTCCGTCGCGCGGCAGATCAGCATCCTCAGCCAGACCTGGTCCTTGCAGCCGGGTGACGCGATCTATACCGGCACACCCGCCGGTGTCGGCCCCTTAGTGGCAGGCGACACCGTGATGCTCGAAGGTGCCGGCCTGGGCCGCCATGAATGGGTCTGCACCTGAACACGCCCATCGCCGACGCCGCGCTGCAAGCCTTTCTCACCGCCGACCCCGCCGAGAAGTGTGCAGGCGTCGCAGCCCTCACCCACATCGTCCCGCTGCCCAGCGCCCCAACGCTGCCCGGACGGCCCGGCAAACCCGCCTTGGTGCGCCCGCGTGATGTGCCGCATCGCGGCCTCGGCAGTGTTGAAGGCCGCGCCGCACTCTGCCATGCCGTCACCCACATCGAGTTCAACGCCATCAACCTCGCACTCGATGCGGGCCTGCGCTTCCACAACATGCCTGACGCCTACTACGCCGACTGGCTCAGCGTGGCGCAGGATGAAGCGCGGCATTTCTTGATGATGCAGGCGCGCCTCAAGCAATTAGGCTACGACTACGGTGATTTCACCGCGCACAACGGCCTCTGGGAGTCGGCTGAAAAAACAGCGGACGACGTACTGGTGCGTATGGCCTGCGTGCCACGCGTGCTGGAAGCGCGCGGACTGGATGTGACGCCCAATCTCATCAATCGCCTGCGCGAAGTTGGCGACCTCGAAACAGTCGTCGTGCTGGAAGTGATCCTTGCAGAGGAAGTGCGGCATGTGGAGATCGGCACCCGCTGGTTCCACTGGTGCTGCGCACAGCGCGGGCTAGAGCCGGTTGCCACCTTCCGCCGCCTTCTGCAAGAGCAGAACATCATCCTGCGTCCGCCCTTCAACCAGGAAGCGCGCAAGCAGGCCGGCTTCACCGCAGCCGAGCTGATGGCCTAGATAGGGCTTATCGCTAACTGCCCAGCAGCTACTAACGAAAAATTTTCAGGGGGATGCTTATTGACTACCACTCCCTGCTGCAATTTATAGAATGTCGCATAGCTCAAGCATCGTTACTTCACAAAACACGATCAACTCAAAGGGAGCCCCATGTCTTCACTTCGCTTCATGGCGCCGCTGTGCGCCATTGCCGTGCTTGCTGCCAGCCTGCCTGCTGCCAGCCTTGCTGCACCGTTTGTCTCCGGCAGCCTCGCACTCACCAGCACCAAGTACGACGACGTGAAGGATGGCACCGGCTTCTCGCTGGCCGGCGGCTACGAGGTGGATGAGTTCGGCAAGTTCCCGGTGTTCGTCGAAGGCAGCTACTACGACAGCGGCAATCTCAAGGTGAAGGACAGCGGCGGCATCCGCCTCAGCTATGACGGCTTCCAGCTGTTCGGCGGCGTGGCTCTCAAGCAGAAAGCCGGCAATTCGCGGGTGTGGGCCAAGGTTGGCTATTACTCGCTCGATGGCAAGGTCTCGGATGGCTCCACCAGCGGCGCGGAGAAAACTACCGGGCTTACGTTCGGCCTGGGCGGGGACTGGATGTTCAGCGAACAGTTCGGTGCGCGCTTCGAGATCGAACAGCCCACCAAGGTCAAGGCCATTCCAGGCTTCAATTCGGATGAAACCACCTCGCTCTCCATCATCAAGGTGGGCCTGGTGTGGCGCCCGGACTTCTCAGGCAGCCGCAGCCCGCCGGTCGAGCGCGCCTACCAAGCCCCTGCGTACGCTCCGGCGCAGACCGTCACCACCGCAGTCAACACATCGGCGACACAGACGGTTGTGCCGTTCACGACCGGCACTGTCTCCAGCCTGCGCGCAGGCACCGGTATCCGCGCGCAACCCAAGGGCGACTCGCGCCTGCTGTCCACCGTTTCCGCCAATACCTCGGTGACGCTTTCCGGCAGCACGAACAACATCAATGGCGAGTGGTGGTATGTGACAGCCCCAGGTGTTGCAGGCTGGGTGCTCGCCAGCGAGCTGAGCACTCGTTAAATGCCTGCCTGACTCAGATTGCTGGCTTGCCCGGCTGGAACTGCGGTTCCAGTTGGCTTGCCAGTGACAGCAGGCGTCCTTCTTCGCCGAAGGGCGCGACAAACTGCACGCCAATCGGCAGTCCCTCGCTGCTGGTCGCCAGTGGACAGCTCATCGACGGCGTACCGGTGAGGTTGCTGAGCTGGGTGAATGGTGTGATGCGCAGGTTGTCGCGCACCATCTTGTCTACCTGTCCGCTCCTGAGCAGCATCTTGCCGAGACCCAATGCCAGGATTGGCCTGACGGCAGCACGCTGCAAGGCAGGTGTGGCGAGCTGGCCGATCTTCGGCGCGGTGTAGGCCGTGGTGGGCAATAGATACAAGTCAAAGCGCGTGAAGTAATCGCCCAGCGCACGCGCGTAGCCATTCCATTTGCGATGCTCGCTCACGTACTCGCCTGCGGAGAGCGCCTCGCCCAGTAGACCCAGCGCGCGGGTATCCAGCTCGAAGTCGTTTTCGCCCACACCCCGCGCGCGGCAGGCGCGCATGTTGGCGGCGACCTGGCCGAGGTACATGGTGAAAAAACTCTTCGCGAGTGCCACGCCGTCGATGGCAGGCTCGGCCTCTTCGACGTGATGGCCGAGGGCTTCAAGCTGTTTCGCGGTGCGCAGCACGGCCTCGAGCATTTGCGGATCAACCTCGGTGCCGATCGGTGAGCGGGTGGAAAAACCGATCCGCAGCTTGCCGGGCGCGCGCTGCGCCAGCTCGGCGAAGGGTGCAGCGGGCGGGGCGATGGTGAAGGGATCGCCCGCCGCAGGCCCTGCCAGCACATCCAGCATCGCGGCGGAATCGCGCACGCTGCGGGTCAGCACATGCTCGCTCGATGCGCCCTCCCAGCTCTCCGCATGGTGCGGCCCGCACGGCACGCGCCCGCGCGAAGGGCGCAGCCCAAACAGCCCGCAGTACGCCGCCGGGATGCGGATGCTGCCGCCGCCATCGCTCGCTCCGGCCATCGGCACGATGCCGGCGGCCACCACAGCTGCCGCGCCGCCCGATGAGCCGCCCGGCGTGTGCTGGGGATTGACCGGATTGCGGGTGATGCCAAAGGCTTCGGGTTCGGTAACGCCCTTGAGCGCAAACTCCGGCGTGGCGGTGCGGCCAAAAATCACCAGCCCCGCCGCCTTGCAGCGTGCGGTGTAGCTGCTATCGCCCTTGGCGATCTTGTTCTTGTTGGCAGCCGAACCGCAGTAATCCGGCACGCCATCCAGCTCCTGCCCATAGTCCTTGAGCAGAAACGGCACGCCGGCGAAGGGCCCATTGCCGGGCTTTACCGCAGTGGTGCGGCCCAGTCCATCGAGCCGTTGCACGATGGCCTTGAGTGTTGGCTCCACCACATCGGCGCGCTGGATGGCGGCATCGAGCAACTCGGCTGCGCTGACCTTCTTGCGCTTCACCAGCTCGGCAAGGCCGGTGGCATCGTATTGGGCGTAGTCCTTCATCGGGATATCTCGGTCATGGCGAAACTTGAGTTTGTCATTCCGAGCAGCGCGAGAAATGACGGAGCTGCGCTAGATTAGCCAGCAACGGCATCAGACCGTGAGGAGAATCGACATGACCCGCACCACGCTCAACAGCAGCCAGACCATCCCCAGCAATGCGCCCCAATGGGCCGTGATGATGCGGCGCTTCAATAATCTGTTGATGTACGACCTCGGCGGTGGACCAAGGCCCTGGAAGTTCGCCTGGATCATCAACTTCCAGAAGGGCGGCACCTTCTTTTTCTTGAGCTTGCTGATGTGGCTGTATGCGCCGCACACGGCAGCAGCCACCTCGCCTGCGGCGTGGATTTATCTCGCCCTGCATGGTTCCTACGGGCTGGTGTGGCTGCTGAAGGATTTCTGCTTCCCCGATCCCGGCTGGCAGCACCGCATCACCATCGGTGGTGGGCTGTTCGCACTGTTTGGTCTGGCGATGTACTGGAGCTTTGGCTGGCTGTTGATCTCCGGCACCGCGACACCGCACTACCCCTTGCCCGATGCGGCCTGGTTCGTGCTGTGCATCAGCCTGGTCATCACGGGGAGCGCGGTGATGATCGCCGCCGATGCGCAGAAGTTCTACACGCTGCGACTCAAGCGCGGCCTGATCAGTGATGGCGTGCACCGCTACATCCGCCACCCGAACTATCTCGGCGAGATGATGATCTACCTCGGCTTCGCGCTCGTCGTCATGCACTGGCTGCCGTTTGTGTGGCTCGCCTACATCTGGCTCAGCCTGTTTGCCACCAACATGGTGATGAAGGAGGCCAGCATGAGCCGCCATCCCGAATGGGCCACCTACAAGAAGCGCAGCTGGTGGCTGATTCCTTTCCTGCTGTAGCCGCTGCGGCACCCGCAGTACGACAGTCCGCAATCGTCAAGGCTGGTTTGTGCGCTGCGTTGCCGCCATGCTGATCCCCCATCCTCCATGAGCCTGACCATGCGCAAGGCAACGATTTTGTTTGTGGTGATTGCGACCCTGCCTGCCCTTGCGGCAGATCGCATCACGGGCCGCCCCTTTGCCACCCGCAGTGAAGTGATCGCCCTGCACGGGATGGCCGCGACCAGTCATCCCCTGGCCACCAATGCCGCGCTCGACATCCTCAAGGCCGGCGGCAGTGCGGTGGATGCAGCCATCGCCGCCAATGCCATGCTGGGTCTGGTGGAGCCGACAGGCAATGGCATCGGCGGCGATCTGTTCGCCATCGTCTGGGATGCGAAGACACAGAAGCTGCATGGCCTCAACGCCAGTGGCCGCTCGCCGCAGGCACTGACGCTGGAAAAGCTCAAGAGCGTGCTGGCGGAACAGAAGCTCGCGCGCATCCCGCCATTGGGGCCGCTGCCGGTGAGCGTGCCGGGCGCGGTGGATGGCTGGTTCGAGCTGCACGCCCGATTCGGCAGGCTGCCGATGAAGACCGTGCTGGCACCCACCATCCGCACCGCGCGCGAGGGGCATCCGGTGAGCGAGCTGGTGGCCTACTACTGGGGCCGCAGCGTGCCGCGACTCTCGAAGTTTCCGGGCTTCACCGAGCAATTCACGCTGGGCGGTGCGGCACCGAAAAAAGGGGATGTGTGGAAGAACCCTGCTCTCGCCAACACACTCGATGCCATCGCCAAGGGTGGACGCGATGCCTTCTACAAGGGGCCGATTGCAACGACGGTGGGCGAGTACATCAAGGCGCAGGGCGGGTATCTTTCGGCGACGGATTTCGCCGCGCATCGCAGCGAGTGGGTGCAGCCGGTCTCGACCAGCTATCGCGGCTACGACGTCTGGGAGCTGCCGCCCAATTCCCAAGGCATTGCCGCACTGCAAATCCTCAATCTGCTGGAACCGTACGATTTCTCGAAGATCGCCTTTGGAAGCGCGGAGCATCTGCATCTCGTCACCGAGGCGAAGAAGATCGCCTACGAAGACCGCGCCAAGTACTACGCCGACCCGGCCTTCAACGCGCTGCCCGTCGCACAGCTCATCGGCAAGGGCTACGCCAGCGAGCGCGGCAAGCTGCTCGACCCGACGAAGGCAGCAAAGCGCATCGACGCCGGCAATCCCGCCTTGCGCCAAGGCGACACCATCTATCTCACCACGGCAGACTCCGCAGGCAGCATGGTGTCGCTGATCCAGAGCAACTACCGCGGCATGGGCAGCGGCATGACCTCGCCGGGGCTTGGCTTCATCCTGCAAGACCGGGGGGAGATGTTCTCGCTCGAAGCGGGGCACATGAATGTCTATGCACCGGGCAAGCGCCCGTTCCAGACCATCATCCCCGCCTTCATCACCCAGGGCGGCAAACCCTGGGTGAGCTTTGGCGTAATGGGCGGCGACATGCAGCCGCAGGGCCATGTGCAGATCGTGATGAACCTGATCGATTTCGGCATGAACCTGCAGGAGGCGGGCGATGCGCCGCGCTGGTATCACACCGGCTCGTCAGAGCCGACCGATGAGGTGATGACGGATGGCGGCGAGCTGAATCTGGAGACCGGGTTCGCCTACGAGAGTGTGCGCACATTGGTGCAGCGCGGCCACAAGCTCAGCACGTCGGTGGGGGATTACGGCGGCTACCAGGCGATCCAGCGCGACCCGAAAACCGGCGTCTACTTCGGCGCTTCGGAATCGCGCAAGGATGGGATGGCGGCAGGCTACTGAGGGAGGATCAACGCTTCGGCAGCATCCCCGGTGGCAGCTTGCCCGCCATGCTGCGCATCATCTTCATCATGCCGCCACCGGCCATCTTCTTCATCATCTCGCGGCTCTGGTCGAACTGCCGCAGCAGTTGATTGACGTTCTGCACCTCAACGCCTGAGCCTGCTGCAATGCGTCGCTTGCGCGAGGCCTTGATGAGGTCTGGAAACTTGCGCTCCTGCGCTGTCATCGAGTTGATGATGGCGATGACGCGCTTGGCTTCCTTTTCCGGGTTCACGTTCTTCAGCTTCGCCTGCATCTCGGCGCCACCCGGCAGTTTCTCCAGCATGGAGGCGATGCCGCCCATGTTCTGCATCTGCTGCATCTGCTCGCGGAAGTCTTCGAGATCGAAGCCCTTCTTGGACTTCATTTTGGCAGCCAGCTTGGCGGCCTTTTCGGCATCGACCCGCTGCACGGTTTCTTCAATCAGGCCCAGCATGTCGCCCTGGCCCAGGATGCGCGCCGCAATGCGATCCGGGTGGAAGACTTCGAGCTTGTCGCTCTTCTCGCCCATGCCGATGAACTTCACTGGCGCGCCCGTCACCTGCCGTACGCTCAAGGCCGCACCACCGCGCGAATCGCCATCGGCCTTGGTGAGAATCACACCCGTCAGTGGCACGCGGTCGGCAAAGGCGCGCGCAGTCTTGGCGGCATCCTGGCCGGTCATGCTGTCGACCACGAACAGCGTCTCGGTCGGGTTGACGGCAGCGTGCAGCGCGGCCAACTCCAGCATCATTTCCTCGTCGATGGCAGTGCGGCCTGCGGTATCGACGATGAGCACGTCGGCGGCCTGTAACTTCGCGTGCGCAATGGCGGCCCTGGCAATGTCCTCCGGTTTCTGCCCGACGCTGCTGGGGAACCACTCGACACCCACCTGCGATGCGACCACGCGGAGCTGCTCGATGGCAGCCGGGCGATACACGTCACAGCTGACCACGATCACATTCTTCTTTTCACGCTCTTTCAGCCAGCGCGCGAGCTTGCCAGTGCTGGTGGTTTTTCCCGAACCTTGCAAGCCCGCCATCAGCAGCACCACCGGTGGCTGCGCGCGCAGATTGAGTGGCACCGCCTCGCCACCGAGCACGGTGGTGAGTTCCGCCTGCACCAGCCG
>JAKFXK010000038.1 GCA_021731445.1 Nevskiaceae bacterium
TGCCTTGCCCGCAGGTAAGAGCAGCCTGCGACCTGGCAAATGGCTGAAGGTGCAGCGTGAAACTGTCGCCAGTGCCGCCTGGGTCGTACCAGCCACGGCGATCAGCCGTCAGGGTAATGACACGGTGGTGTTCGTCCAAGGCGCGCAAGGCTTCGTCGCCACGCCGGTGAAGGTGCTGGCGAGTCATTCCGGCAACACCACGGTGAGCGGCGCCCTCACGGCACAGAGTGCGGTAGCCACCACCGGCACCATCGCCATCAAGGGTGCCTGGCTCGGCCACGGCGGGGGTGAATAAGCATGTTGCTCGCACTCACCCGTGCCGCCCTCGCGCGGCCTCTGATGACTTTTCTGGCCTCGCTGATGCTGATCGGCGCAGGCGTCTATTCCTTTCTCAATCTGCCGATTGATGCCTTCCCCGATGTCTCCGCCCCGCAGGTGAAGATCATCGTCAAGGTGGCGGGCATGACGCCGGAGGAAATGGAAACCCGCGTCACCGCTCCCATCGAGGTCGAGCTGCTGGGCCTGCCCAGCCAGACCATGCTGCGCTCCACCACCAAATACGGCTTGGCCGACATCGCGCTCGACTTTGCCGATGGCACCGACATCTACTGGGCGCGCAGCCAGGTGGCCGAGCGGCTCAACGGCGTCTGGGGCGATCTACCAGCCAACGTCACCGGCGGCATGGCCCCCATCACCACGCCCCTGGGCGAGATGTATATGTTTACGGTCGATGGCCCGCAGTCCCTCGCAGAGCGTCGTGAAGTGCTGGACTGGATCGTGCGCCCCGCGCTGCGCACCGTGCCCGGCGTGGCCGATGTGAACTCGCTCGGTGGCCGCGCCACCAGCTATGAGGTGGTGCCGGATTCCGCCAAGCTCGCCGCCGTGGGTGTGACCAGTGAAGAGCTGCGCCAGACACTCGAACGCTTCAACAGCAACGACGGCGCCGGCCGCGTCAACGAGGGCGAAGAAGCCCTGCTGGTGCGCGTGCAGGGCAAGCTGCAATCGCTGGACGACATTGGCAACCTCGTGGTGCGCGCCGAGGGCAATGCGATGGTGCGCGTGCGCGATGTGGCCCTCGTGCAGATCGGCGCGCTCACCCGCATGGGCGGTGTGGTGAAGAACGGTGAAGGTGAAGCCGTGCAGGGTCTGGTGCTGGGCCTGCGCGGTGCCAACGCCGGCACGCTGGTGGCGGGTGTGCAAGCCAAACTCGAAGAACTCAAGCCGCTGCTGCCCAAGGGCGTGGTGCTCACGCCCTTCTACAACCGGGGCGAGCTGGTGAGCCGCGCCGTGCATACCGTCGCAAAAGCCCTGACCGAGGCCGTGGTGCTGGTGCTGATTCTGCTGGTGCTGTTTCTCGGCAACCTGCGCGCCGCACTCGCCGTGGCACTGGTGCTGCCGCTGGCGGCGCTGTGGACCTTCATCCTCATGCGCAGCACTGGCCTCACCGCCAACCTGATGAGCCTGGGCGGCCTCGCCATCGCCATCGGCCTGTTGGTGGATGCCGCCGTGGTGGTGGTGGAGAACGTCGTCGCGCATCTGCACGAAGCCGATCATGGCGGCGGCAAGCAAGACCATGACAAGGCCAGGCTGGTGCTCAATGCCGTGAAGGAAGTGGCCGTGCCAGTGACCGCAGGCATGGCGATCATCGCGCTGGTGTTCGTGCCCCTGCTCAGCCTGCAAGGGCTGGAGGGCAAACTGTTTGCGCCGGTTGCGCTCACCATCGTCTATGCCCTGGCCGGGTCGCTGCTGCTCTCGCTCACGGTCATTCCGCTCGCCGCCAAGCTGCTGCTGAAGGCCGAAGGCCACGACGACCCCTGGCTGCCGCGCAAGATCGCTGCCATCTACGAGCCTCTGCTGCGCTGGTCGCTGAAGAACCCGCTGATCGTCGGTGGTGTGGCCATCGCACTGCTGGTGGTGACGGGCGCGCTCTACACCCGCATCGGCAAGACCTTCATGCCGACGATGGACGAGGGCAGCATCATCGTGCAGCTCGAAAAACTGCCCTCGATCAATCTCGATGCCTCGCTGGCCATTGATACCGCCTTCCAGAAAGCCGTGATGGCCCGCGTGCCGGAGCTTGCGCTGGGCGTGGCGCGTGCGGGCAGTGACGAGATCGGCCTCGACCCGATGGGTCTGAACCAGACCGATGGCTTCTTCGCGCTCAAGCCCAAAAGCGAATGGCGCTTCGACACCAAGGAAGAGATTCAGGACGCCATCCGCGAAGTGCTCAAGGACTTCCCCGGTGTCGCCTTCGCCTTCAACCAGCCCATCGAGATGCGCGTGTCCGAACTCATTCTCGGCGTGCGCGGCGACCTCGCGGTGCGCATCTACGGGCCAGATCTTGCGGTGCTCAATGCCAAGTCGGATGAGATCGCCACCGCGCTGCGCGGCATCAGCGGCGCTCAGGACGTGTATTACGTCGCCAACGAGGGCGTGCAGTATCTGCGCGCCGTGCCGGATACCGATGCGCTGATGCGCTACGGGCTTTCGGTAGATGCCTTGAGCGAGCTGCTGCGCACGCAGATCGAAGGCGTGAAGGTGGGCATGATGCAAAAGGATGGCCGCCGTTACCCGCTCATGCTCAAGGCCGCTGGTGCCGAGCAAAGCCCCGACAGTCTGGCCGCGATGCCGGTGCATCTACCAAACGGCAGCCAGGTGAGCCTGAGCCAGCTGGCGAGCATCGAGCGCGTCAGCGGCCCGGTGCAGATCGCCCGCGAACTCGGCAGCCGCAACACCGTGGTGATCGCCAACGTGCGTGGCCGTGACCTGGTGGGCTTTGTCGAAGAGGCGCGCAGCACCGTCGAGAAAACCGTGCAGCTGCCAGAGGGCTATCGCCTGAGCTGGGGTGGGCAGTTCGAGAACCAGCAGCGCGCTGCGAAGCGGCTCGCTACTGTGGTGCCCATCGCGCTGGCGCTGATCTTCCTCATCCTGTACGGCGTCTTCAACTCGCTGAAACAGGCCGCCCTAGTGCTGAGCAATATCCCCTTCGCCATGATCGGCGGCGTGATGGCGCTCGCGGTCTCCGGCGAATACCTCTCGGTGCCAGCGTCGGTCGGCTTCATCGCGCTGCTCGGCATCGCCGTGCTCAACGGTGTGGTGCTGGTGACCAACTTCAACCAGTTACGCGACAGCGGCATGGCGATGGGCGACGTGGTGGTGCAAGGCGCAATGCGCCGCCTGCGCCCCGTGATGCTCACCGCCAGCATGACCGCCATTGGCCTGGTGCCCATGCTCTTCGCCACCGGGCCCGGCTCGGAGATTCAGAAGCCGCTGGCCATCGTGGTGATTGGCGGGCTCATCACCAGCACGCTGCTGACGCTGGTGCTGCTGCCCATCCTGTATCGCCGCTTTGGCGGCGGTCATATTCCCGATTCATCCACTGCAAACCTCGGAGCCTGATATGAACTGGCAAGCCCTCTCGACTGTGTTCGTCACCGTCTTCCTCGCCGAAATCGGCGACAAGACCCAACTCGCCACCATGCTCTTCTCCGCCAAGGGCGATGTCAGCAAGTGGCTGGTGTTTGCCGGCAGCGCCGCTGCGCTGGTGCTGGCCGCTGGCATCGGTGTGCTGGTGGGCGGCCAGCTCGAAAAGCTGATCTCGCCGCAGACCCTCAAGCTGGTGGCCGGACTGGGCTTTATCGGCGTCGGTGTTTGGACGCTGGTGGCAAGATGAGTTCGGGCGACCAGCCCGTCGCCTAGGCTCATACCGCCATGAACCAATACATTCTGCTGATGTTTGAAGATGCCAAGACAGACTCAACTGCGGGCGATGATCAAGCCTGGGCGCATTACTTCCAAACATTGCACACCTCAGGGCGATTCGATGGCGGCAGCGCCATCGGTGCCGGGGCTTGCTTCACCAAGACGGAAAATCCAAAACCCGTCACGCCACATCTGACCGGCTTCATCCGAGTCAGAGCCGCCAGTCTTCATGAGGCACGAGAGTTCTTGCAGGGCAATCCCGTCTACGAATCTGGCGGCACGGTAGAAATCCGCGAGCTGCCGCGTGACGACACATGATTGAACGAATCTGGCGCGGCCACCCTGACGCCGATTGTTCATGGCTCAGCGAGAAGCCCTAGCCCATGTCCAACCCACCGAAGCCGCTCCCGCAGGCTGATCGATGGCTGTTTATCGGCGGGCCACTGCTGGCACTGGTGGCTGGCTACGTAAATGTGGTTTTGCTGATGAGCTTCTCGGTGCCCGTGAGTCATGTGACGGGCTCACTCGCGCACCTCGCGCTCGATGGCGCAAAGCACGACGCCCATCACTTGCGGATGGCTGCCAGCGTTGCCTTGGCATTTCTACTGGGCGCTGCACTCACGGGCTTCTGTACCGAAGGACAGATGTTTCAGCACCGAAGGCGCTATGGCGTGGTGATGATCCTGCAAGGCATCGCTTTCACGGTTGCAGGGCAGTTGATGGGAGCGGCTAGTTGGCTGGCGGTGCCAGCCGCCGCTTTCGGCTGCGGCATGCAGAACGCGCTCGCCAGCAGCTACCGGGGATTGAACCTGCGTACTACGCACATGACCGGCATCGTCACCGACATCGGCGTGCTGCTGGGGCTCCGCGCGCAGGGCCAGAAGATTGGCCTGTGGCGTTTGGGTCTGCTGTCGCTGATTTTTGCCGGCTACCTGCTGGGGACTTTTCTCGGCGTTCTGGTGGGTGAGCGCGCCATGTCGCTCGCGCTGTTTCTGCCAGCTGGAGCCTGCCTCTTCGGGGGTGTTGGCTACCTGGCGTTGTTTCATCGGCCTCGTTTTCGGGCGACGCAGTAGGCGCCAGCAGCATACCAATGATGTTAATAGAACACACATTGAATGCTATGATCTGGGAATGGAAACCAAGACCGCGCGCCTGACTATTCTCATCGATCCTGACAAGAAGGAAGTCTTCGAGTCGCTGTGCGCGCAACAAGATTTGACCGCCTCGCAGGTCGTGCGTCAGCTCATCCGCGATTACCTCGTCAAGCACGGCGTCAGCTACGAAAAATCCAAGCCCTCCAAGGGCTAAGGGGTCGGAATGCCCTATTCCATTCGCCCGCTGGTCGCATCAGACGTTCCCGCCTGCATCCTGTTCTGGCGCGAAACGGAAGGTCTGGTCATTCGCAAGGAGTCCGATGGCCCGGAGTCGATCGAGCGTTTCCTGAACCGCAACCCCGGCATGAGCTTTGTGGCGGAGGATCAGGGCGAGATCGTTGGGGCCGTGCTGTGTGGGCACGATGGTCGCCGGGGCTACGTCTACCATCTGGCGGTGCGCGCGGATCATCGCCGCGCCCGCTGCGCCACGGCGTTGGTGGATGCCGCCTGGCAGGCCCTCAAGGCCGAGGGCATCACCCGCTGCCACGCCTATGTTCGCGCGCGCAACCTGACCGCCATGAAGTTCTGGGATCAATACGACGCGGAGTTGCGTCGGGATATTGATGTGGTGAGCTTCAAGCTCGCCTGAGTGCGCTACTGCGCGGCGTGTTGCATCGCCACCCGCACGGCAAGGAGCACGCAGAGGATGAACAGCATCACGGCGATCATGCCGCCAAAGATCAGCACTTCAGGCTTGGCGCGCTTGAAATCACGCTCCCGGTTGCGGCTGCTCTGAATGCCGATGAGTGCCGCCAGTGCGCTCAAGATGCCGCTGATGAAGCCGGGCTTCTGATCGGGCTTTTGGGGCGTGGGTGTATTCATGGTGAGAGACCTCATTCGCGGAAGGTGCGGCGAATCGTTGCGCGCCGCTTGGCGCGTATGCGCGGCGGCACCAGCGGCGGCAGATACGAGCCTGAAAGCTGCATCCCGGCAGCGGTGCGCAGAAAGCGGGCGATCTGGTGGAAGTCCATCCCGCATTGTTTGGTGAGCCCTTCGGCGCGCGCCTCGATCTGCTGCCAATCCGGCTGCATCCAGGGATCATTGAAGGCAAACACGATCCGGTTGTCGGCGGAGCGCGCATTGAGCACGATGACCTGATCGGCAAAGGCGCAGCGGAGGTTGTTGAGCAAGGTCGTGGCCCGACCGACCAAGCCGATGATGTTGACCACCACCATGCCCTGCGGACGCAGGCGGCTACGCAGCCGTGAGAAGAACTCCGGATCGCAAAAGGCGGGTGCGATGCCCTGTTCGTCGCAGCCATCAAGCAAGACCACATCGGCGAGATTGGCGAGGGTGGGCAGATACTCGGCGGCATCCGCCTGCACAACGCGATGACGCGCGCTCTCTGGCGGCAGCTGGAACAGCTCGCCAAACGCGATGACCTCCGGGTCGATCTCCACGGTGGTGATGCGCGCGGAAGGCAGCTGCTTGTGGCAGAACTTGGTCAGCGAACCACCACCCAATCCGACCACGACGATTTTTTCCGGGTGCGGGCAGAACAGCAGGAACCCCGCCATCTGCCGGGTGTAGGAGAACACCAGCGCGTTGGGGAAATCCAGCAGCATCTCGCTCTGCACATAGCGCAGCGAAAAATGCAGGCGGCGAGTGCGGATGCTGTCGAGCGCAAACGGCTTTTTGTATTTGCCGTTGCGAACCTGCTTGAGGGCGCGATGCAGGTTCACATCGCGCGGCTCGTGCAGCCAAAGCAGCTCGCCGCTCCATAGACCCTCGGCCGGGATGCAGTGCCAGATGCACTCCGATGCGCTGGCATCGTCTTCCTCTCCGATGTCCGCCTGAACTGAATTGAGCAAAGTCATGTCAGCCATCAGCCACGAGGGCCAGCAGCGGCGATCGCCTCACTGACCTTGAACTTCTGGATATTGGCCTTGAATAGCTCGGCGAGCTTGATGGCTTCGCGGGTGTAGTCCTCAGGGCTGATCCACGCTTTCAAAGGGTCGAGCATGCGCTTGGGGACGCCGGGGATGTCCTTCGGAATATCGAGATTGAGGATGCCCAGATGCTCGGTCTGGCAGCCGATCAGCATCCCACTCTGGCAGGCGTCGATGATCTGGCGCGTGATCGGGATGGGGAAGCGTTTGCCATTGCCGCCGGGGCCCCCACTGCCGCCCGTCCAGCCGGTGTTGACCAGATACACGCGCGAGTTGAAGTCGGCGATGCGCTGCATCAGCAGCTCGGCATATTCGCTAGCCGGGCGTGGCATGAAGGGAGCACCAAAACAGGCGGAGAACGTCGGCTGAATACCTGGTGTTGCCCCCACTTCGGTAGAGCCCACACGCGCGGTGTAGCCACTCAGAAAGTGATAGGCCGCTGCCTCCTTCGAGAGCATGGCCACCGGCGGCAGCACCCCAGTCACATCGCAGGTGAGAAAGATCACGACCTTCGGCTCACCCGCCATGTTGCTGCTGACCCGCTTGGCCACATGCTCTAGCGGATACGAGCAGCGTCCGTTCTCCGACAAGCTGGTGTCGTCGTAGTCGGCGCGCAGGGTGTCGGGATGGATCACCACGTTCTCGACGATGGCCCCGAAGCGGATGGCGTCCCAGATCACCGGCTCGTTCTCGCGCGACAGATTGATGGTCTTGGCGTAGCAACCGCCCTCGATGTTGAACACCGATCCCTTGGCCCAGCCGTGCTCGTCATCGCCAATCAGGTAGCGCGTGGGGTCAGCGGAGAGCGTGGTCTTGCCGGTGCCCGACAAGCCGAAAAACAGACTGGTGTCACCCTTCTCGCCGACATTGGCCGAACAGTGCATCGGCAGCACACCCTGTTCGGGCAGCAGGAAGTTCTGCACCGAGAACAGCGCCTTTTTCATCTCGCCCGCGTAGCGCATACCGGCGATGAGCACCTGCCGCTTGGCAAAGTTGAGGATGACCGCCGCCTCGGAATGGGTGTGGTCACGCTCCGGCTCGCAGACGAAGCCCGGCACGTTGATGACCTCCCACTCGGCCTTGCCCTGCGGGTTGTAGTGCTCCGGTCGGATGAACATGTTGCGGGCGAACAGCGTGTGCCACGCGGTCTCGGTGCGTACCTTCACTGGCAGGTAATGGGCCTCGTGTGCGCCCACATGCAGTTCGCAATAGAAGCGGTCGCGGCCAGCCAACCAATACTCCGCGCGCGCCCACAAGGCATCGAAGTGGGCGGCACTGAAAGGCTGGTTGACGCTACCCCAGTCCACAGTCGTTTCGGTGATGCCGTCACGGACGATGAAGCGATCCTTGGGCGAGCGCCCGGTGCGGCTGCCGGTGACCACCGACAGCGCCCCCGTATTGGTCAACTCGCCTTCGTTGCGTTGCACGGCAAGCCGCACCAGCGCAGCGGCTTCCAACTGGCTGTGCTGCGCAGGGCTGGCGGTCATCAATCTGGGTTTTCTCATGGGGCAAAGCTCCAGGCTATGTGAACGAGGTGCAGCATTTCTGCTAATTAAATGTGCTTTTTATTATAATATAAGTCGCACATTTCTCAGGACTCACGCGGGAGATTTAAGGTTCCTGAAGTCCGCCCCCCAGGTTTGGCATGGCTATTTGCCGGGTAATGCTGCTTCACCGCCCCCGCGCTGGAGCTGGAGCGTCGGGTTCGATTGGCGCGACGTGATTGTCGGGCCGAAGTCACCATCGCCGTCGCATCCAAGCTGTGTCTCGAAGCCAGCGTGCCCACTAGATAGCCTCGCGCCTACCGTTGGTCTGCGTTAACGCGAGTTCATGTTCCGGCCACCTTCCGGCAAGTGTCGAGCAGCCACTGTAGGCGGGCCGAAACGACTTCGGCATTCATTCCCCGGAGAAACCAATGAAAACGAAATCACTCATCGCGCTGGCGGCGATCGCGCTCTCGGCCTGTGGTGGTGGCGGCAGTGATGCGCTCACCATGCCCACCACCAGCAAGAGCGCGGCAGGCGTCGTAGGCGGACAGCCCGGCGCACTCACCTTTGGCAGCCAGGCCCTGGCCGTCACCGGCAGCGTCACCCAGAACGGCAAGGCGGCGACCGCCAATGATGTGCAGCCCGGCGATGTGATTGCTGCCACCGTCGTCAGCAGCACGACGAAATCCAGCGGCACGCTGACGGTGAGTGCTGTGGATGTGAAGTTCGAGGTGAAGGGTGCGCTGGGCCGCGTCGATGTGGCCGCCGGCACGCTGGAGCTGTTCTCGCAAGTGGTGACCACCGACGCGCTCACCCGCATCTTTGAAGACAACGTCGATGACAGCTACACCTCGCTGACGCTGGCCGATCTGAAGACCGGCGATTTCGTCGAAGTCTCGGGCCAGCGCCAGACGGATGGTCGCATTCTCGCCAGCCGTATCGAGCGCAAGCTGACCAAGTCGGGCGACAGCGGCTACTCTGAATCCGAGCTGCGCGGCACGCTGGCGAGTCTGGATGTCACTGCCAAGACCTTCCTCGTCGGAACCCAGAAGGTGGACTACACCGGCGCTACCCTCAAGGGCACGCTCGCCAACGGCGTGCGGGTTGAAGTGGAAGGCCCGCTGAACGGCACCACCATCGCCGCCCGCAAGGTGGAGGTGGAGAACAAGGCCAGCGGTGAACGCAGCGGCGGCGGCGAGCTGGAAGGTCAGGCCACGGGCCTTGATGCCACGGCCAAGCGTTTCAACCTCTTGGGCTACGTGGTGGACTACAGCGCCGCCACGCTGCAAGGCACGCTGGCGGAAGGCGCGCGGGTGGAGGTGGAAGGCACCTTTGATGCCACCGACGCTAACCTGCTGCGCGCGAGCAAGGTGGAGGTCAAGCACGCCAGCGGCGGCTCCGGCAGCGCCAATGGCGAGGTGAAAGGCGCGCTCGCCTCGGTGGATACGGCCGCAAAGACCTTCGATGTCGGCAGCAGCCTGTTCTATGCCGATGCCCAGTCGGTGATCGAACGCGATGACCGTGCGACCAGCTTCGACCAGCTCCGCAACGGTGATTTTGTCGAGGTGAAGTTCGACAGCACCCGGCCGCTCGGTGGCCGCAGCTACGCAGTGAAGATCGAGCTGAAATCCGCCAGCAGCGGCAGTGGCTCCGGCAGCGGTGCGCAGGAGATCAAGGGCAGCATTTCTACCTTCAACGCCAGCGGCAAGAGCTTCACCCTCAACGGCACCACGGTGCAGGTCACGGCCTCGACGGTCTACGAGATCGACGACCGCAACGGCACCGAGGCGGGCTTCTTCGGCACTGACCGCACGGGCCGCCGCTGCGAGGTGAAGGGCAGTCTCAGCGGTAACGTCTTCACGGCTACCAAGGTCGAGCTGGAGAACCCAGTCGACTGATTTACGCGCACCTTTCCCTGTGGTGCGACTCCCCGGTCGCACCCGCTCGATGGCCTGCAAAGGCCATCCTTGCGGCCCTGTTAACAGGGCCGTTTTTTTGCATGTCATGCCAACGCTTTAATCTGAAAACCTAAACCGACGAGGACAGCAAATGCCGCACCGCCATCTTGAATCTCACAAATCGGAACGAATCGGCTGGCTGCGCGCCACCGTGCTGGGAGCCAATGATGGTGTGATCTCGGTGGCTAGCCTAGTGGTCGGGGTGGCAGCAGCTGGTGCATCGCAACAGAGCATCCTGCTGACGGGCGTGGCTGGCCTTGTCGCGGGTGCGATGTCGATGGCGGCGGGGGAGTACGTTTCTGTGCAGTCCCAAGCCGACACCGAAGGTGCTGACCTCGCCCGCGAGCGACGCGAGTTGGACGAACAGCCAGAGCGCGAGCTGGAGGAACTGGCAGGCATCTATCGAGCGCGTGGTCTCGATGCCGCGCTGGCGCATCAAGTCGCCGAGAAGCTCATGGCAGGCGATGCGCTGGGGGCCCATGCCCGCGAAGAACTTGGCATCACTGAAACACTCCGAGCACGCCCCGTGCAAGCCGCATTGGCTTCTGCGCTGTCATTCGTTGCGGGCGCCATTGTGCCAATCGTGACCGTGTGGCAGGCCCCCGTGGCTTGGGTGGCGGAGATTTCCACAGGGGCTACCTTGCTGACGCTGGTCACGTTGGGTGCGACAGCCGCTTATGTAGGCGGCGCGCCAGTCGCCAGAGGTGCGCTAAGGGTAGTGTTCTGGGGGGCACTGGCAATGGGACTCACCGCCGCCGTCGGAAAAATATTCGGCGCTGCGGTTTGACAAAGTGACTCCATCAGGTTTCGCATGTACACACGCTTCTCCAGAATGAAGTAGTTCTTTGTAATTCCGTCGCAGAGGGGCGATTCAATAATTACGTGCTTTCGCCTTTTTTGGAGCTTCTGAGTCAAGGCATTCAACAGCTCATCAATTCTCGCTGTTCTGGCCCGCGACATGTACAAAGCTAAAAGCGACTGGCCGCCTTCTTGCCCCCAGCCACTTCGCGCAGCACCTCTTCAATCGCACCGGGGCTGCTCATCAACTTGCCGAAGGTGCCCATGGTCAGCTCCGGGTGCCAGACCGCCATGCGGAAGCGCATGTGCTGCGCCAGCACCTCGTTGCCGCTGACCACGATCTGGTAGGGCATGTAGGCGGTGGTCTTGAGCGCGTAGTTGGGTTCGACGGTGTCGAACATCATGTGCTTGTCGTTGGCGTTCTTGTTGCCCACACCGGCGAACGACACGCCGAACACCGTCTGCTGCACCACCGGCAACTCCACCTTGTAGACCTGCGCCGTACCCGCCACGCCCTTGGCGAGATTGGCCTCCACCGCCTTCACGGCCTCCTCATACGACTTGTAGTTGCCGAGCTTGTAGTAATCGTCGAAGTGCTCCATGCCCATCATGTAGTTGTAGTTGATGAGCTGCTTGGGCGTGAGGCCCTTGCTGGCACCAAAGGTTTTCTCGGCACCGAGCGTGGCTTTCAGGGCGGCGGTCAGGGCGGCTGGATTGGCGGCCATGCGGTTGGCGGCGTAGAGGTAGCCAGGGTTGAGATAGCTCACTTGCAGCCCGCC
This sequence comes from Nevskiaceae bacterium, assembly GCA_021731445.1. Classification (GTDB taxonomy): domain Bacteria; phylum Pseudomonadota; class Gammaproteobacteria; order Nevskiales; family Nevskiaceae; genus Stagnimonas. The sequence continues at coordinate 11,768 of JAKFXK010000038.1, forward strand.
CTCGGCCTCGGTGATAGCGACATGCTCGACCGCACCAAAGCCGCCGGTGCGATCCTTGCTGGCGGCCTGGCGCATCGCCTCGCTGGTGACGGCCAGCACCGTGGCACCGGGGTAAGGCACGTAGCTGCCAACGACATTGAATCCTGCCGTCGTCAGCTTGTCGCGCACCTTGTTGGTCTCGGCCACCGCATCGCCCTTGGCGCTATAGGCCAGCACATAGGGCATGAGGGCTTCATAGGCGCGAACCAGAGTCGTGAAAGCCAGCAGGGACAGCAGCAGGGTTTTGATGATGCGCATGGGGTTCTCCTCGAAATCGTGATGAATCGGTGTGCGGCTCACTCAAAGCGATAGCTCAGGCCCAGCCGGGCCTCCCACTCGTGCAGGTTGATGCGGATGTCCTGGTCGTTGGCATCGGAGCCAAAGGCATCGCTGGTGTCGCCCGCACCCAGCAGGCCGCCGCCGGCAATCTCCAGTGCATTGGCGGTGGAGTTGCTGAGGTTGTTCTTTCCTGTGACCGGATTCGGCGCGGCGTAGAAGAAGTTCAGATCGAAGCCGATCTTGCGGCTGGCCTGCCAGCTCACGCCGCCGGTGTAGTGCCGACGCGGCACACCCGGTGCCAGGATGTTGAACAGCGCCTCGCTGTCGGGGATGGGTTGGTCCGTGAAGCTGTAGCCGGTGCGAAAGGTGAAGGCCGCGAACTTGAGCTGGTAGCCGATCTTGTGGATCGAGATGCTCTGCCAGCCAAAGCCCGGCCCGGTGCTGGCACCCAGGCAGGCGTCGTTGGGCGCGGTGCTGCCTTGCAGCAGCCGTGGCAGTGCGCAGTTGTTGGTGAAGGCGTTGGTGTCGAAACGGTTGTTGATCGAGCCGATCTCGCCGTAGTTGATGCGCTGAAAGTCGTAGACCAGCCGCTGATTCTCGGTCACCTCCAGCGAGATGCCGACATTCCAGGTCGAGGGAATATCAAAGCTGCCCTGCTCGGCAAACAGGCCCTTGTATTTCTTGAAGCGCGTCATGCGGGTGCGGGTCTGGTACGAGCCGCCGATGCCGACACGCGGAATGATGCCCGTGAGAAACCCAATGCGGCCGCCATAGCCGTAGGAGAACTCGCTGCCGTTGTCCGTCACCTTGTCCGGCGCGTTGGAAAACCGGGCGAAGGCTTCCAGCCCGGTGGCCTTGAAACGTTGCACCGCAATCAAGGGCTCGATGCCGATGGAGCTTTTGTCGCCGAGCTTCATCGACAGGCTGGGGGCGATGAAGACCTGGATGAGGTCCACCCCCGCGATGGGGTTGGCATCACCGCAAAAGCTCAGCGCGTCACTCGCGCCGTTGATGGGCGCGCCACCACCAAAGGTGCCATTGCACTGGGTTGCGAACCCCGGCAAACCCTGGCCGAAGCGCGCGCTGCCCTGGTCATATTCGGTGTTGAGGCCGCCATTGCCATACATCGCCACACCCCAGCTGAGACGGTCGTTGATGGTGCGCGTCAGCCCGAATGCGGGGATGAGATAGAAGGTGTTGCGGCTCACCGTCGTCGAACTGTTGGGGTCGATGGTGAACACGCCAACATTGGCGTCTTCTCCGCGTTCTGAGGCGTCATATCCGCGTCTCGGTGCGAAGTAGCCGAGGCTGAAATCGAGGCGGTCGCCGGTCCAGGCGACACCGGCCGGGTTGATGGCGGCAATCAGGCTGTCTGAAGGCAGCGCGGTGCCTGCGCCGCCCATCGCCGACTGGGCAATGCCATAGCCGTGCGAGAAATAACCGTTGGTGGCCTGGGCGACCGGGTGCAGCAGGCCCAGCGTCATCGCAGCGACGGCAGTGCGGGTTCTCATGGTTCTCCTCCTCTGATGTTTTTATCTTTTCTTCTGGGCTGCGCCGATCTTTGTCGGCATCAGTCATGGTGTGGCTTGCAGGCTTTCGCGCTCCATTTCGAGATACACGGTGTAGGCATTGCCCCGGTTGGCGGCCTCGAAGGCGGGCAGCTTCGCCCACTGGCCCCAGTTGGTCTTGGCGTAGGCGCTATCGAACGATTCCATCTGCTGGACGGCATCGCGCATCTTCGCGCGCAGGTCTTGCAGGTAGCGGCGGGTGAGGTCAATCGAGTCGCCAGCATCGGCAAAGGCGAGGCCATGCCCCGGCACCAGTTGCTTCACGCCATCGGCTTGTAAATGGTCGAGTGCGGCCAGCCAGACGCGACTCTCGGCATCGCCGAGAAACGGGATGCGGCCCTCGAACAGCAGGTCGCCTGCAAACAGCACGCCGTCGGGTTGCACGGTGAGTGCGAGGTCTTCCGGGCTATGGGCGGGGCCGATGTGGCGCAGCGCAAAGCGCACGCCACCGAACTCGAAGGTTTCATCGGCCTCCAGCCAGCGATCCGGCTCCAGCAGCTTGAAGCCACTGGGAATCCACCGCTTCAGCACCCCCTGTCGCTCTTGCAGGCGCTGCTGTGCTAAGTCGGAGTGCAGATACCCCTGCCCCTCACGATGCGCCCAGACCTTCGCCCCGGCGGCACGAAAGGCTTCAGCACCGTAGATGTGGTCGGCGTGATAGTGGCTGAGGATCAACAGGCGGATGGGCTGCGACGTGCGTCGGCGAATCTCGGCGATCAGCTCCTTGCCCAGTGCAGGTGTGCCGAGCGCATCGAACACCACCACGCCATCGGACGTGATGACGAAGCCCGCATTGCTGTTGAAACCGCGGTTGCCTGCGCTGACCGGGCCGCTGCCGCCCTTCACGTAATAGCTGTGCGGCCCGACGGCGATGGACTCCATCGCCAGCACACTGCCGAACCACAGGCAGAGTGCGGCACCGAGGAGTGGTTTCATCCCCTACACCAGCCCCGGATTGCCTTTCACACCGATGAGCTTGGGCTGCGAGGGGGCCTTGGCTTTGACGGTTTTCAGCTCGCGCAGATGGCGCGCCACCAGCTCCCACACCGGCTCGCCCTGTGCGTTCTCGGCCACCGAGGCCCAGCCCGCGACGCGGTATTTCTTGCTGGCGTCAATCGGTTTGCCGCCCAGGCGCATGTCCTTGATACGCGCACCCGCCGCCGCACCCGGCTCCAGCGTGTAGTCCATGCCGCCGACGCGCACCATGTCGCCGCCCTGCTGGTAGTAGGGGTCGCTGTTGAAGAGGTTGTCGGCTACATCTTCGAGAATGGTCTTGATCTGCTCGCCGCTGAACTCGTTGAGGGTGACTGCCGGGTAGGTGGTGGCGGTTTGATCCATCAGGCGTTCCATGGTGATGGCATCGCCCGGCAGCAGGCTGGTGCCCCAGCGGAAACCGGGCGAGAAGGCGATGGGTGCGTCCTGCTCGGCCATCAGGGCATCGAGGATGAGCTGATCGAAGCTGCCGTTGAAATTGCCCCGGCGGTAGAGCGTGTCTTCGCTGACGGCCAGCACCTCGCCGAGTTTTTCGAGGTAGGGCGCACGGTGCCGGTCGATGAGCGCCTGCATGTCGGGGTCGGCGGGCAGCAGATTGGCGAATACCGGCACCAGCCGATAGCGCCAGTCCTTGAGCTTGCCGTCTTTCACCTCGCAGTCGAGCACGCCGAGAAACTTGGCATTGCTGCCGGCGTTGGTGACCAGCGTCTGGCTGCTGCGATTCTTGACGATCACCGGCGCGGGCATGCCGTCGTGGGTGTGGCCGCCCAGAATCGCATCCAGCCCCTGCACGCGGCTGGCGAGCTTGATGTCCACATCCATGCCGTTGTGCGAGAGCAGCACCACCAGCTGCGCGCCCTTGCCGCGTGCCTCGTCGATCTGCGCTTGCAGGTTTTCGTCCTGGATGCCGAAGCTCCAGTCCGGCACGAAATGGCGGGGATTGGCGATGGGCGTGTACGGAAATGCCTGGCCGATGATGGCCACCGGCACGCCATTGATGGGGCGGATGACATAGGGCGCGAACACTGCATCGCCGAAGTCATTGGTCTTCACGTTTTGCGCGACGAAGTCGATCTTGCCCTTGAAGGGGCCGTTGATGATCTCCTGCACGCGCGCCGCGCCAAAGGTGAACTCCCAGTGGCCCGTCATCACATCCACGCCGAGTGCTAACTGGGCATCGACCATGTCCTGCGCCTTGCTCCACAGCGCCGTCGCTGAACCCTGCCAGGTATCACCGCCATCCAGCAGCAGCGCGCCGGGGCGGTCGGCGCGCAGGCGCTTCACCAGCGTGGCGAGATGGGCGTAGCCACCGACCTTGCCGTAGGTCTTGGCCGCCTGCGAAAAATTGAGGCAGGAGAAGGCATGCGCCTCCCGCGTGCCGGGGCGGATGCGGTAGTGCTTGAGGAAGGCATCGCCCACCAGATGCGGCGGTTGGCCGCGACTGCTGCCGAGGCCGATGTTCACGCTCGGTTCGCGGAACTGGATCGGCGTGAGCTGCGCATGCGAGTCCGTCATGTGCAGCAGGCTGACGTTGCCGAAGGCGGGCAGCTGGTAGAAGTCCTTGCCATCCGCCGCTGCCAGGGCGCGGTCGGCATGCAGCACAAACGGCCCGGCGGCAGCCGCCGCCAGCAGTTGCACAAACTCGCGGCGGCTCATGCCCATGCGCGCATCCTCACTGGTTGACTGGCGAGCTGGCGTCGAACAGCAGCGCCATCACATCCTTGAGCTGCTGCTCGGTGAGGATGTCCTTGTGGCCGAAGCGCGGCATGAGGCTACAGGGCATGAACGCCTGCGCGTTGTAGAGCTTGGCCCAGGTGTATTTCAGGATCGGCTCGCTCGTGCCGCGCAGCTTGCCGTAGTGCTTCAGGCTGGGGCCAATGGTGCCGTAGGCGATCTCCTTTTCGGCCATCTGGTGGCAGGCGTAGCAGTTGCCGCCGCTGGGCTTGGCGGGGTCGTCACTGAACTGCCTGCCGGTGCCGGACTGCGCCACCTTTTCACCGGCCTTCCAGTCGCCCAGATACTGGCCGTCGGCGGGGTCGCGCACGCTGGCCTGATTGGTGGCGATGATCTTGGCTGCGGCCTCCGGCTGCACCGGCTTGCCGGTCGAGCAGGCGGCTTGGGTTTCGTCTTGCTGCAAGCGATCGAGTCCGGCCTGGCCTTTTTCCTTGAAGGATTGCTGGAGCACTTTGGCCACATCTGGCTCTGGCTTGGCTGCTGCGGCCTGCGCGGTGAGGCCGAACAGGCTGATGGCGAGTGCCAGGCTGCGAATGAAGGGGTGCTGGGTCATGGGCGTTCTCCTCAGGTCTCAGCGTTTCATCGTCGGTGCTTCCAGCACGCCGCCATCGGCGTTCTTGGCGAGGAACATGGTCAGTGCCACCGCAGCCTCGGAGCCGTATTGCAGGTCGGGGAAACGCTGCTGGCGGAAGCAATCGTTGAGCCGCCACTCCATCGTCCTCAGCTCACCCTGCGAGATGCGATAGGCCGGCCAGGTCACGTAGGCTTTCTGCGCGTCGGCCTTGGCGGTGAGGTTGGGTAAGGCTTGCAGACGAATGCGCTTGCCGGATTCGGCATGGCAGGTGGCGCAGGAGAAATCATGCGTGCCGCTGCGGTAGTGAAAAATCTGCTCGCCGAGCGCGTAGGCGGCTTTTTCCTTGGGGTGCTTCATCGACACCTGCATCGCCGCCCCCTTGGAGGTGGAGACAAGATAGGCCGTGATCGCCTCCATCTCCGAGCGTTGGTCGTCGCCATTGCCGAAGCGCACTTTCAGCATCTCGGCGGGCGTGATGCCTTGCAGGGTTTCTGCACAGGTCAGCACGCGGGATTCGAGGTCTTGCACCTTCGCGGTATCGGCGAAGAAGCGCGGCAGCTTCGCGTAGGCACCGGCCACCACGCCCTTGCCAAGCCCCAGATCGCACTGGCTGAGGTTCGCCTTCTTGGGGCCACGCGCCTCCTTCCACAGGGCTTCGCCGCGCGTCTCCCAGAAGAAGGCCGGGTTGTCGTCGCCCATCAGCTCACGCGATTCGGCGGTCGGGTCGATCTCCTGCGCACTGGCGCTCGCCGCGAATACGCTCAGCAGCAGATATGAAAGGACTCGTTTCATGGGTTCACCTCGGTGTTCAAACCTGGGATGTGCTGGCGGCCTGCCGCGATCAGGCAATGGCCGCTTCGTCGGTGCGGGTGTCGCCCTTGTTGTCGGTCCAGGTGACGCTCACCATGTCGCCCTTGGCGGCACCGCTGAAGCGGAACGACAGATAGGGATTCTTCGACACCGCAGGCCCCCAGTCGGCCGCCAGCACCGTCTTGCCCTTGCAGCTGGCGACGACGCGATCAATGAAATGGGCGGGGATGATGCTGCCGTCAGCGTTTTTTCTCAGGCCGCTTTCCATCGGGTGGGCCATCAACACTTTGACTTCGACTTTGTCGCCAACAACGCTGGCGCGGATGCGCATGGGGTCTGACATGGGAGTTCCTTAGATTTTTGAGTGGCAGATCAACCGCCGCAGCCGCCCAGCGTCACCTTCACAGGCTTCTGGGCGTAGAAGGTGCCGTCGGCGGTTTGCACCACGGCGATGAGGTTGCTGGTCTCGCCCACTTTCACGCGGGTGGCAGCGTAGGCGTCGGTGCCTTCGGGAATCTCGAAGCGGGCCGAGAGGGCGGCGGGGTTTTTCTCCACCAGCACCGAGATGGTTCGAGTGCCGGCAATCTTGCTCTCGACCGTCACCGGCACCACGGCACCGTTCTCGGCAATCTCTGGCGCGGTGATGGTGATCTCAGTGGACTCCTTGGCGTCAGCCCCGCCATAAGCCTTGATGACATCGCTCATCGACTTGGCGCTGAAGGCGGCGGTGTTGCGCTCGGTGGCAGCAAACGCGGCGAATGGGCGCAGCAGCGGCAGCACGGCGAGGGCTGCACCGAACTTGCTGGCGGCGGATAGAAACTTGCGACGCGAGACGTGAATGGGGGTCATTGGAATTCTCCTAGAGGGACTATTTTTCGGGGCTGCCCGCGAGCACCCAGGCAACGATGGTTTTCAGGTCGGCATCGCTGACATGGGCCTGCGGCGGCATGGGGATAGGCCCCCAGGTGCCGCTGCCACCGGCTTTCACCTTGGCGATGAGCGAGGCCTCGGCACCGGCCTGGCCCTTGTATTTCTTGGCGATGTCGCGGAAGGCGGGGCCGACCACAGCCTTGTCGGAACCGTGGCAGGCAGTGCAGGCAAATTGCCCGGCGAGCTTGGCCCCGGCGGGTGGTTCAGCGGCGCTGGCCAAGAGTGGGCTGGCGAGCATGAGAGTGATGACGGTGTGGCGGATGCGTGACGACATGGCGTTCCTGAAAGTGGGTGGATGAAAGTCCAGCGGATCAGTCCGGCGCACCGGCGAGAATCCACTGGATGAGGGTCTTGCGATCGGCCTCTGGCACATGGGCCTGCGGCGGCATGGGCACGCTGCCCCAGGCCCCGGCACCGCCCGCAGCGAGCTTGGCAAGCAGCTTGGCTTCGGCATCGGCGTGGCCTTTGTATTTCGCCGCGATCTCGCGCATGCCCGGCCCCACCACCTTGTTGGCGATGCCGTGGCAGGCCGAGCAGGCGTATTGCGCCGAGAGCTTCGCGGGTGAGGCCGCGACGGCTGCTGCTGGCTTGGTAGGGGTCGTGCTGACCTTGCTCATCGTGGCAATGGAACGGAAGTCCTGACTCAGGTCGCCATACATGCTGGCCGTGAAGTCGGCTGGTAGCTCGGATCTGACCTTGACCGTCTTCTCGCAGTCCTTCATGCAGGCGGTGTTCTGCACATCGGGCTTGCCCTTCACTGAGCCGAGGCCGTGCTTGAGCGTGAAGCCCTCGCGGTTGGGCATCTTCACCTGCGGCAGCGTGTTCTGATCCAGCACCGCATCGAGCGGCACGATGTTGCTCAGGTGCAGCACGTAGGCGGTGATGGCGTAGGTCTGATCTGCTGTGAGTGACTTCGGCGCGGTGAAGGGCATCGCGCGCTGGATGTAATCCCACAGCGTGGTCGCGTAATCGAGCTTGCTGCCGACGGTTCTTAGCGGTGCATCGGACTTGAGCGTGCCGACGCCGCCGGCAATCGCCATGTAGTCGTTGCTCTCGCCGAAGCTGCCGTGGCAACTGGCGCACTGCGCCTCATACAGCGGCTCGCCCTCGGCGGCGCTGCCCTTGCCCTTGGGCAGGCCCAGGCCATCCGGTCGCACATCGGTATCCCAGGCGGCGATTTCGCCGGGGGTGGCGGGGCGGCCAATGCCGTAGTCCTTGGCGTGGACACTGCCGACCGCAAGAGTCAGCAGAATGGCAGCCGCAAGCTCAGACTTCCACATTGTGAACCTCGCCATTGGCATCGAGCAGCCAGGTCTGAATCGCGTTGTTGTGATAGATCGAACGAGTGCCACGCACCTCGCGCAGCTGGCGGATCTTGGGCTGCACATAGCCGGTGTCATCCATCGCGCGGCTCTGGAGCAGGGTTGGGCTGCCATCCCAGATGAAGTCGGCTCTGAACCGGGTGAGCGCCTTGGTGAGCACCGGCGTCTGTAGCTCCGCCGTGCGCCAGTTGCGACCGCCATCGGTGGAGACATCCACCCGCTTGATCGCGCCCCTGCCCGACCAGGCGAAGCCGCTGATCTGGTAGTAGCCCTTGTCGAGCAGCTTCTGCCCGCCGGAGGGAGAGGTGATGACTGACTTGCACTCCTGGATGCCGGTGAACTGGCGGCTGAGGCCGTCGGGCATCAAGTCGCTGTAGTGCAGGGTTTCTTCGCGCGTATGCCAGGGCTTGTCGCCGACCTCGATGCGCTGCAACCACTTGACGCTCGATACACCCTGCACGCCTGGCACGAGGAGCCGGAGCGGGTAGCCCTGCTCGGCGCGCAGCATCTCGCCGTTCTGACCATAGGCCAGCATCACGTCGTCGAGTGCCATTTCGATCGGCACCGTGCGCGTCAGCCCCGCGGCGTCCGCGCCTTCGGCCAGGATGAACTTCGCCTGCTTGCGATCAATGCCCACGGCATCGAGCACGGTCGAGAGCAGCACGCCAGTCCACTCCGAGCAGGAGAGCATGCCGTGGCTGTACTGCACTGTCGGCACCGCGACATTGGCCCAGTTCATGCCAGTATTGGCACCGCATTCGATGAAATGGATGCGCGACACCGAGGGCAGACGCAGCAGGTCTTCCATCGTGAACACCTTCGCCTCGCGTACGAGGCCATGCACCATCAGGCGGTGCTGGTACGGGTCTACCTCTGCGCGACCGCCGTGATGACGCTCGAAGTGCAGGCCATTGGGCGTGATGATGCCGAACAGGTTCTGCAAGGGCGTGAAGGCAACCGAGGATTGCGAGGTGCGGGTCAAGCCTGGCGACTCGCGGCGCACGATGTTCTTCTCGAACTGCGATGGCATGCCGTAGGCATCCGCTGCCACTGGCTTGCCCAGCACCTTGGCCCAGGGCGCGATTCCAAGGCCCGGATCAGTCGCGGCGAGTGCCGAGCCCGCAGCGAGGCCAACGCTGCCGCCCACAAGTGTTTTCAGCGCGTTGCGTCGCGACAGCATTGCCTCTGATGGCAACACATTCTCTGGTGCGGGAATCACCCGACCAGCCTGAGGCAGGCTCTTTGTCATCTCTTCTCCTCAAAAGCAGGACGACGGTTTAATACAGTCACGCTACCAAACCCCGTGGGGTATGTATAGCGTACTGACATGATTTTTATTGCTGCACTTTGAAACACCAGAAAGACAGAAATGAGGGCTGAAAGCTGAACAGAGCGGCTGCATTTCAGCCGCAGCATTCGAGCATCAAGGCACAGTCGGTTAGGCGGTAATTGCAGGAACTTCCGCTGGGAACTCGCGCGTGGCATGCCAGTCCGGCCCCAGACGGCCTCTCAGCATCTGTTCCCAGTAGAGGTACGGCAGGTAGTATTTTTTCAGCCACCAGTAGCTGCGACGTGGGATGCGCGGGTCGAGCGGAAAGCTGGGCGTGACCACGCCGTCGTAGCAGAACTCCGCCAGCATGATCTTGCCGCGCGAGGTGGTCAGCGGGCAGCTCGCGTAGCCATCGTATTTCTGCTCGCCGCCATTGCCGAGCAGCGCCTTCAGTACATTGGCAACCACGACCGGAGCCTGTGCGCGCACGGCGGCGGCGGTCTTGCTGTTCGGCGTGGTAGTGCAGTCGCCAAAGCCGAAGACATTGCTGAACTTGGGGCTTTGTAGGGTGAACTTGTCCACCGTCATCCAGCCGCTCGCATCGGCGAGTGGGCTTTGCTTGATGAAATCGGGGGCTGACTGCGGCGGCACCACATGCAGAAAGTCGAAAGGCTGCGTCACTCGCTGCTTTTCGCCGTTGCTCACCACCTCGAACTGCGCCTTCTGGTTGGGGCCATCCACGGACACCAGCGTGTGTCCGAAATGCGGCGCGATGTCGTACTCAGCCACCACCTTGTCTAGCGCCTGCGCGTAGAAGGGCACGCCAAACATGGCAGGGCCAGGTGTGTAGAAGTGACTCTTGACAGGCAGCGACTCGCGGCGGAAATGATCGGCTGCGAGATACAGCGCCTTTTGCGGCGCGCCAGCGCATTTGATCGGCATGGCCGGCTGGGTAAACAGCGCATTGCCGCTGCGCAGGTTCTTCAGACACTCCCAAGTGTAGGGCGCGTGCTCGAAAGCGTAGTTGCTAGACACGCCGTTCTTGCCCAAGGTTTCAACCAGGCCATCAATCTTATGCCAGTCGAGTTGCAGACCGGCTGCGACGATCAGCATGCGGTATTCCACGGCTCGCCCGCCGCTCAGCAGCAGTCGGTTCTGCTCCGGCTCGAAGCCTTCAACCCGCTCGACGAGGTGCTGAACCCCCTTGGGTATCAACGTACGCATCTCGCGGCGGGTGCTGGCGATGTCGTAGCTGCCGCCGCCCACCAGTGTCCAGGCGGGCTGGTAGTAGTGAAAGGCGGCAGGGTCGATCAAGGCAATGTCCAGCTCAGGGCGGGCACGTTTGAGCAGTGCGGCGGCAGTGATGCCAGCGGCACCAGCCCCGACGATGACGATGGCATGGCGGCGAACGGGTGAGGTCATCGGCGCTTCTCTCCTGAGGAAGGGTTTGATTGGAGGGAACGAAAAGAATGGAGAACGTCTTGAAAGATACTCCGGCGAGTATCATAATGACTTTCAGGAATATCGTTAGCGTTTTAAGTTATATCGCTAACTCTGTGCAACCCCGGAGCTGATCTAATGATTTTTCGCCAGTTCTTTGAACCCGTATCGAGCACCTACACCTACCTGATCGCCTCAGGCCGTGGGCGCGAGGCCGTCATCATCGACCCGGTGAAAGAGCAAGCTGCGCAATACCTCGCCGCGATCAACGCGCTCGATCTGAAGCTGGTGCGCGCCATCGACACCCATACCCATGCAGACCACATCACCGCACTCGGCGATCTGCGTGAAGCCACCGGCTGCATCACGATCATGGGGGAGTTCACCAAGGCGCAGTGCGTCAGCGAGCATGTGCGTGAAGGCGATGTGTTGGATGCGGACGGCATCAAGCTCAAGGCGCTCTACACGCCGGGCCACACCGATGAATCCTTCAGCTTCGTGCTGGGTGCCGACAAACCCACCGCCGTGTTCACCGGCGATGTGCTGCTGATTCGTGGCTCCGGGCGCACCGACTTTCAGGGTGGCGACGCGCACAAGAGCTGGGATTCCATCGTCAACAAGCTGTTCCGCCTGCCGGACGACACCACGCTCTACCCCGCACATGACTACAAGGGCTGGACGGCATCGAGCATCGGCGAGGAGAAGTGCCACAACCCGCGCCTCGCCGGCAAGACTGAAGCCGACTACGTGCAGATCATGCAGAACCTGAACCTGCCCAACCCCAAGCTGATGGACATCGCCGTGCCGGCCAACCTCGCCTGCGGCAAGGGCTAGACCCGATGAATACCAGCGGCTTTGGCTATCGCTGGGGAAGGCGTCTTGCTGCCCATATCGAGGATGCGGGCCTCACTTTGGTCATGATCGCCACTGTGGTTTCGGCCGGACAAGAACTCTGGAAGATGGTGTCGGCACGCTCGGTATCGCTCGCCGAACTGTTGCTGCTATTCATCTACGTCGAGGTCGTAACGATGGTGCGGCTGTATTGGGAATCCGGGAAGCTGCCGGTGCGCATGCCGCTCTACATCGCCATGGTCGCCATCGCGCGTCATGTGGTGGTTGATGTCAAACCAGAGCACGCCAGCGCCATGCTGTACTTCGGGCTTGCTGTGCTGGCCATTGCGCTGGCGGTTCTGGTGGTGCGCTTCGGTCATCTTCGCTTTCCGTACCCCGCAGTTGATCCCTCCAGCGGGACGCGCGCTGAATGAGCCTCACCCTCGCCCGCTGGCTGCCCTTGGTGGCTGATCTTCGTGCCGCGCAGCGCAGTGAATTGGCGGCCGATGGCATGGCGGGCACCATCACGGCGATCCTGCTCATCCCGCAGGCGCTGGCCTATGCCCTGCTCGCGGGCCTGCCGCCGGAAGTCGGTCTCTACGCCAGCGTGCTGCCCGTGCTGGTCTACG